>JANQIJ010000025.1 GCA_028282185.1 Rhodospirillales bacterium | reverse complement strand
CTCCCGGTCGCCAAACCGAAACCGGCGCAGGTTGAAATCGCCGCCTGCAACCCCTGCAAGCCACGGGGCTGCAATCCGTGTAGTCCCTGCGCGGCAGCGAACCCGTGCAACCCCTGCGCGGCGGCGGGTGGCAATCCCTGTAACCCGTGCAATCCATGTGGCGCCATCGCCTATTCGGCGAAATGTGTGATCCCGCGCCTGGCCGCCGCCGCGGCTAACCCCTGCGCAGCGGCCAATCCGTGCAATCCCTGCGGCGTGGCCAACCCCTGTGGTGCCGCCGAGGACGTCCAATTGTCCGCCGCGGAAGCCATCGCGATCTACGACTGTCTGAAGCCGGAAATGACCCAGGCCTACGCAAAGGCCGGTTATGCAAAGGCCGTCGGGTACACGAATTGGGTCAACGTCGCGACCCATGCTTATCCTTCGGCCACCCACGGCAACCGCTTCGTCAACAACTACGTCAGCCCGCAGGGTGACTACCGCTATCAAATGTACGAGAAGGCCGGGACCCTGCCCGCGGGCACGGTCCTGGCCAAGGACAGCTTCGTCGTCCACGACAACGGCAAGGTCGCGGTTGGTCCGCTGTTCATCATGGAGAAGCTCAAACCCGGATCCGACAAGGCGACCCATGACTGGAAGTACGCCATGGTTATGCCGGACGGGAAGATCGGCGGCATGACCGGATCGAAGACCGGCATCAGCATGCAGTTTTGCGTCGAATGCCACAACACAGCCTATCCGGACACGGACGGCATCTTGCTGCTGCCGGAAGAGGTGCGGAAGAAGTTCTAGGATCAGGGGAAACGTGCCACGATGCCCTGTCATCTGCCCCGCCCGACCGCTTCACACAACAGTGAACTGGCTTTAATTCCCGCCGCATAAGGCCATCAATAGACTACCAGGCGGAACATTAAGACACCCTCACCTGGTCGGCGTTTCGTTCAAGGACCCGACCCAAACCCGATTAACAATGGGAGATCAAAAATGTTGAAAAAGACCCTCACCGCCGCCTCCATCGCCGCCATCGCCGGCGCCGTTGCCGTCAGCAACCTGCCGCAGGCCCAAGCCAAAGACACGGCGCAAAGCGGCCTGGTACAACTGGCTGCCTGTAACCCCTGCGCCGCGAAGAAGGGCGGCTGCAACCCCTGTAATCCCTGCGCCGCGAAGAAAGCCGCTTGCAACCCCTGCAATCCCTGCGCCGCAAAGAAGGGTGGCTGCAATCCCTGCAATCCTTGCGCCGCGAAGAAGAAGGGCTACTAAGCCTGGACCTTCGACGTTCGTCGAAACGGGAAGCGCCGCGGCACCCACGCCGCGGCGTTTTCTTGTCCGAAGCCGCCGCCGTCACGGGGCGAATCCGCGCGGGCGGGCACCCAAGCCGCCGCATCGACAATGCGTTCCATCCGACCTAAATAGATGTCATGACCGACGCGCATCCCAAACCCCTGGCCGCCGACCAACCGGTCAAGATCGATTTCCACCGCCTGCCGCGCGAGCGCCTGGAGGCCATGGAAGAGGCCGGCATGCAGATTCTCGATTGTTATCGGGTTTTGCAGAAATCCGACGCCAATATCGTCGGCGAGATTCTCAAGGGTCAGGGCGAATTTTTCGAATGGGACCATTACCCGGCCGGCGATGTCTACGATTGGGACAGCCACGCGCAATATTACTATCACGCGCATCCGCCGGAAAAGCGGGCCAACCTTTGGGGCGCGGAACACGGCCACTTCCATACCTTTCTTCGGCCAAAGGGCATGCCCGCGGGGACCGAGCCGGCCCGCCTGCCGGACTTCGAAAGGCCTAAGGACAAGAACGACATGCTGACCCATTTCGTGGCCTTGTCGATGGACCGTTCGGGCCTGCCCGTGCGCATGTTCACGACCAACCGATGGGTCACCGGCGAAGTTTGGTACACCGCCGACACGGTGATCGATTTACTCGACCGTTTCGCCATCGATCAAGCCCTGCCGTCCTGGCCGGTCAATATCTGGATTACCAACATACTACGGCTTTACCGGCCGCAGATCGAGGAACTGCTGAATCGCCGCGACGCCGCCCTAGCGCATTGGCAGCGCGAACATGCCAAAGACGACTGTACCGCCCACGAAGACCGGGACCTGGAAGTCACCTCGATCACCGACATCGCCGTCGATCAACAGATTATCGCGGTCCAGGAAGCGTTGAAGGCAAAGTCCGCCGAAATCTAAGCCCGACGCGAACGACGGGTCGAAGGTCCTAATCCTCGTCGGCGACCACCGCGCCATCGGCCATCAGGGCGGCGACCTCGTCATCGGAAAATTCATGTTCGGCCAAAACGTCGCGGGCATGCTGGCTGTAGCGCGGCGCGCCATGCCCCACGGTGACGGAGGGCGTTCCCGAGAACTTCACGGGCATGCCGAGCGATTTGGCCGCGCCACCGTCCGGATGACTGACGTCGATCACCATCTGGCGGTCGACGGCATGAACGTCGGCATGCATCTGGGTGATGTCCAGGACCGGTCCCGCGGGCAAACCCACCTTGTCGAAGATGGCGAGCCATTCGGCCGACGGGCGTGTCTTGAAGATCGGCGCCAGCTGGGCTTCCAACTCGATCCGGTTGGCCATGCGGTCGGCATTCTCGGTGAACCGGGGATCGTTGGCAATTTCCGGATTCTCCAAGGCGTTCAGCAGCCGCTCCCAGGTTCGCTGGTTGGCGGCGCCGCAGGTAATCCATCCATCCGCCGTCTCAAACGCCTGATAGGGTGCGTTGAGCGGATGCGCCGATCCCATGGCGACGGGCGATTGCCCGGTCGCGAAGGCGATGGCCGACTGCCAGTAGGTATGGGTGATGCCGGCTTCGAACAGCGAGGTATCGACCAGCTGACCTTTACCGGTCTTCAGCTTATGGGCATAGGCTGCGGCGACGCCCATGGCCGCCAAGATGCCGGCGGTGATGTCGGTGACCGGCGCGCCGACCTTGCAGGGCGGGCGACCCGGGCCTTCGCCGGTGATATGCATGAGGCCCGACATCCCCTGGGCGATCAGGTCGAAGCCGCCCCGGTCCGAATAGGGGCCGGTCTGGCCGAACCCGGAAATCGAGCACCAGATCAGGCCGGGATTGTCCTTGCGCAAGTCGTCGAACGACAGGCCCAGTTTGGCCAACGTCCCCTTGCGATAATTCTCCAGAACCGCGTCGGCGTCCCGGGTCAAACGGCGGACGACGGCCTTGCCGCCCTCGGTCTTCAGGTTGACGGCGATCGACCGCTTGCCGCGGTTCATCATCATATAGGCGGCGGATTGACCGCGCACTTCGGGTGGGATCGAGCGCCGAGTATCGTCGCCACCCGGCACCTTTTCAACCTTGATGACATCGGCCCCCATGTCGGACAGCATCAGTGAGCAGGTCGGCCCCGCCATCACATGCGTCAGGTCAATCACCTTCATGCCCGCAAGCGGGCCGTCACCACGCGCCATCGGTATACCTCCCTAAGTCGCCGCCCGGTCTTTGGCCGCCGGGCAGGCGGTTGCCGCCGCCCCTGTGGCGGGCGATCGATTCTAGCGTGACTGAGGGTTTACCAGATAGGCCATGGCCGCGTCGACGCCGCCTTTCTCATGCGGCACCTTGGCCAGGTCGAGGCCCATTTCAACGCCGGACAGCGTGCCCATCAGCATCAGCTCGTTAAAGTCGCCCAAATGGCCGATGCGGAAGACCTTATCGGCGACCTTGTTGAGGCCGTTACCCAACGACATGTCGAAGTTTTCAAGCACGACCTTGCGCAAGTTATCGGCGCTGTGGCCATCGGGCATGACCACAGCGGTCAGCACGGGCGAGTATTCCAGCGGCTCCTGGCAAAGCACTTCCATGCCCCAGGCCCGCACCGCACGGCGCGTCGCCTCGGCCAAGCGGTCGTGCCGGGCAAAGACGTTTTCCAGACCTTCTTCCATCAACATGTCGATGGCTTCCTTAAGGCCGTAAAGCAGGTTGGTCGCCGGCGTGTAGGGGAAATAGCCGGTCTTGTTCATTTCGATCATCTCATCCCAGGCCCAATAGGACTTGGGCAGGGAAGCCGATTTTGAAATCTCGACGGCCTTCTCCGAAACGCAGTTGAAGCTCAGCCCCGGCGGCAGCATCAGGCCCTTCTGCGAGCCGGCCACAGTGACATCAACGCCCCATTCGTCCTGGCGGAAATCGGCGGAGGCCAGGCCGGAAATGGTATCGACCATGAACAAGGCCGGGTGACCCGTCCGATCGATGGCTTCGCGGACCAGCTTGACCCGGGATGTCACGCCCGTGGAAGTCTCGTTATGGACCATGCAGACGGCCTTGATCTCATGGTCGGTGTCTTCATTGAGACGGGCTTCGATGGCCTGGGCATCGACGCCATGGCGCCAGTCCCCGTCGATGAACTCCGGCACCAGGCCCAAGCGATTGGCCAGGTTGCGCCATAGCGTCGCGAACTGTCCGGTCTCGTACATCAACACCTTGTCGCCCGGTGACATGGTGTTGGCAAGCGCCGCTTCCCAGGCTCCCGTGCCCGAAGCGGGATAGATCACGACGTCGCATTTCTCGGTCTTGAAGACCTTCTTCATGCCGTCCAGGCAGGCATGAGAGAGGTCGGCAAAGTCGGGCCCGCGGTGATCCATGACCGCGTTGTCCATCGCGCGCAGAATGCGGTCGGGCGTATTGGACGGGCCGGGGATCTGGAGAAAATGGCGTCCGCGTCGAACGGTCATGACGTTGGTCCTTTGTATCCGAAAAATGATGTCGCGCATTATGCATACATTTTTTGCTATCGCAACGGCAATCATGAAGCTTTCGCGAAAATCCCATTAATTATCTGTAATATAATTATTTATTCTATTTTCTGGCCAACATTCTCGGAATTTATTCGGCGCCATCAGGTTATTATTGAATTTTGCATTCATTTTGATAGACTTCGCGCCAGATAGCACAGGGACCCGATCAAGATGACCGATACCGCCCCACAGGCACGCGCCACCACGACCGCCGCCGCCCGATCAACGCGCCGCCCGGCCAAGGGCGATCCGGCGCTGGCCCGCCGCCTGAAAAACGCCATCCAGGGCGATGTGCTGTTCGATCCGTTCTCCCGCGGGCGCTATTCGACCGACGCCTCGATCTACCAGATCGACCCCTTGGGGGTGGTCGTGCCGCAGACGGCAGACGACATCGAGGCCGTGATCAACATCGCCAGGGACGAAGGCGTTCCTTTGCTGCCCCGCGGCGGCGGCACCTCGCAATGCGGACAGACGGTGGGCGAGGCCTTGGTCGTCGATCTGTCGAAACATATCAATAAGGTGTTGGAGTTCGACACCGAAGGCCGCCAAGCCCTGGTCGAACCAGGTATCGTCTTGGATCATTTGAACGCCTATCTGAAGCCGCACGGTCTGTGGTTCCCGGTCGATGTTTCGACCTCGTCGCGTTGCACCATTGGCGGCATGGCGGGGAACAATTCCTGCGGTTCGCGATCCATCGTCTACGGCACCATGCGCGACAACGTGCGGGCAATCGACGCGGTGACCATCGACGGTCAGGCGATGCGCTTCGCCGAGGTCACGGACAATGCCCCGGCCGCCACCCTCAGCCCCACGCAACAGGAAATGGTCGGCAAGTTGTTGGAGATCGGCCGGCGCGAACAGGACCATATCAAGGCCTCGTTCCCGGACCTGATGCGCCGGGTCGGCGGCTACAATATCGACGCCCTGATGCCGGGCGGCGTGCCGCGCGGCGATTGGGACAAGGCGACGGTGCACAAACCGCAGACCCATCCCAATCTGGCGCATTTGTTGATCGGCTCGGAAGGATCGTTGGCGTTCTCGACCCGCCTGCACCTGGACCTGCAGCCCCTGCCGAAGAACAAGGTTCTGGGCGTCTGTCACTTCCCGACCTTCTATCAGGCGATGGACGCGGCGCAGCACTTGGTCACCCTGGGCCCCGCCGCGGTCGAACTGGTCGACCGCACGATGATCAATCTGGCCCGCGACATTCCTATCTTCCGGCCGACGGTCGAACGCTTCGTCAAGGGCGAACCGGATGCCCTGTTGCTCGTCGAATTCGCCGGCGAGGAATTAGAGCCTCAGGTCCGCAAGCTGAAGCAACTGGTCGAAATGATGGCTGACATGGGTTTCGCCGATGCGGTGGTCGAGGCCACGGACCCGGCCTTCCAAAAAGACGTCTGGGAAGTCCGCAAATCGGGGCTAAACATCATGATGTCGATGAAGGGCGACGGCAAACCGATCTCCTTCGTCGAGGATTGCGCCGTCCGCCTGGAGGATCTGGCCGAGTACACGGACCGTTTGACGCAGGTCTTCCACAAGCACAACACGGAAGGCACCTGGTACGCCCATGCCTCGGTCGGCACCCTGCACGTCCGCCCGGTGATCAACCTGAAGCAGGAGGTGGGCGCCAAGCAGATGCGCGCCATCGCCGAAGAAGCTTTCGAGATGGTCCGCGAATACAAGGGCTCCCATTCCGGGGAGCACGGCGACGGCCTGGTCCGTTCCGAATTCCACGAAGCCATGTTCGGCACCCGCATGACCGACACTTTCCGCGAAGTGAAATCGGAGTTTGATCCCAACGGCCTGATGAACCCGGGTAAGATCGTCGATCCGCCGAAGATGGACGACCGCACCCTGTTCCGCTTCAAGCCGGGATACAACGTGCCGCCCATGGAAACGGCGCTCGACTGGTCCGAATGGGGCAGCTTCGGCGGCGCCGTCGAAATGTGTAACAACAACGGCGCCTGCCGCAAACGGGACGCCGGTGTGATGTGCCCGTCCTACCGCGCGACCGGCGACGAGCAACATCTGGTCCGCGGCCGCGCCAACAGCCTGAGGCTGGCCCTTTCCGGGCAACTGGGCCCGGCGGCGTTTACCTCGGACGACATGGCGGCGACCATGAAGCTCTGCGTCGGCTGCAAGGGTTGCAAACGGGAATGCCCGACCGGCGTCGACATGGCCCGCATGAAGACCGAGTTCCTGAACGCCTACAACAAGAAGCACGGGCTGCGATGGTTCGACAAGTTCGTCGCCTATATGCCGCGCTACGCGCCGCTGGCCAGCAAGTTCGCCTGGGCCTTGAACCTGCGAGACAAGCTGCCGGGCATGGCCTGGCTGTCGGAGAAGCTGTTCGGCTTCGCGGCCGAGCGGACCCTGCCGCAATGGCGGTCCGACGCCTATCGCCCCGACGCCACGGACAGCGCCGACCCCGCGGCCTGCAGCACCGGCAAGGCGGTGGTCCTGTTGGGCGATACCTTCAATACCTATTTCGAGCCGGAAAACCTGAAGGCCGCGCGCCGGGTGCTGGAAGCGGCGGGTTATCGCGTGGTTGCGGCCCAGGCGGCCGACCGGGGCCGCCCGCTGTGCTGCGGCCGCACGTTCCTGGCCGCCGGCCTGGTCGATGAAGCCAAGTCCGAGGCCCGACGGACACTTGAGGCCCTGCTGCCGTTCGTCCGCGCGGGCGTCCCCATCGTCGGCTTGGAGCCGTCCTGCCTGCTGACGCTGCGCGACGAGTTCCAGGCCATGCTGCCCGGCGAGGACACGAAAGCGCTGGCGGATCAGGCCAAGCTGTTCGAGGAATTCCTCGCCGAAGAGACCGAGGCCGGCAATCTGAACCTGCCGCTCGCCTCTGCCGAGGGTGGCAAGGCCCTGCTCCACGGCCATTGCCACCAAAAGGCATTCGCCGCCATGGGAGCGATCGAAAAGACCCTGCGCCTGGTCCCCGGCCTCGCGGTCGAGACCGTGGACTCAAGCTGCTGCGGCATGGCCGGCGCCTTCGGCTATGACAAGGACAACCTTGAGGTGTCCAAGCGCATGGGCGAGCTGTCGCTTTTGCCGGCCGTGCGCGCCGCCGACGGCGACACCATGATCGTCGCCGACGGCACCAGTTGCCGGCACCAGATCGCCGACGCCACGCCGCGCCATGCCGTGCATGTCGCCCGCATCCTGGAACAACATCTGGCAGAGGGCTGAACCATGGACGACACCCCCCTGGCCCCGACCATGACGCCCATTGCCCGGCCGTCGTTGCACGACACGATCACCCAACGCATCCGCACCATGGTCTACGACGGCGACCTCAACCCCGGTGACAAGGTGCCGGAAAAGATGCTTTGCGAAACGCTGGGCATTTCGCGGACACCGTTGCGCGAAGCCCTGAAGGTTCTGGCCTCGGAAGGCCTCTTGGAACTGCTGCCCAATCGCGGCGCCCGGGTTGCCAAGCTGACCCCGGAGGACATCGATGAGATGTTCCCCGTGATGGGCGCCATGGAAGCCCTTGCCGGCGAACTGGCTTGCGAACACCTGGACGACGCCAGCCTGGCCGAGATCAAGGCCCTGCATTACCAGATGGCGTTGCATCATACCCGGGGCGAGCGTGCGGAATACTTCCGCATCAACCAAAAAATCCACGAACGGATCATGGCCGCCGCAGGCAACAATCTGTTGGTCGGGCTATACGAAGGGTTGGCCGGGCGCATCCGCCGGGCGCGCTATGTCGCCAACATCGCCGCCGAGCGCTGGGACGAGGCGATGGCCGAACACGACAAGATTTTGATCGCCCTGGAGGCCCGCGACGGCGCCGGCCTGGCACGGGTGCTGAAAACCCATCTGCGCAACAAATGCAAGGCGGTGAAGGAGATCTTGGCCACCGACCCGCAGAACGAAGCCGCCGATTGATCGGCGCCATCCGCCGAGACCGATCACTGGTCATTCGCATCGTAAAGCCCTTGTGATAAAAGGACTATTGAGCTTCCGCGCCGAAAAGCCCATCCTCAGCGCCATGTGGAAGTCGCTCGCTCTGTTTATCTTCGGCGAACCGGTAACCGACCGGATGCCTGTCCGTGTGCGCGAACGGATTCAGAACCAGCAGCTACAAAGCGAAAAGCTGATCAGTTGGGTCCAGTTGGCGCTGGTGACCCTGTTCATCAGTTTGTGGGCGGCGGCGCCGGCGGCGGGGTTCAATCCGGACTTCAACCTGGTGCCCTGGGCCTTGGGTTTCTACCTGTTGTTCACCCTGGCCCGTCTCTGGGCCGCCTATCGCGATGCCCTGTCGCGCTCCTTCCTGACGTTTTCCGTGATCATCGACATCGGCCTATTGATGGTTCTGATCTGGAGCTTTCACATCCAGTACAACCAGCCGGCCTCTTTCTACCTCAAAGCGCCGACCTTGATGTACGTGTTCATTTTCATTGCGCTCCGCGGCCTTCGGTTCGAACCGGGCTACATCGTGCTGGCCGGCCTGACCGCAGCCCTCGGTTGGGGGGTGATGATGTTGTATGTCGTCCAAGCCGAGGCCGGCAACCCGATGATCACCCGCGACTATGTGACCTATATGACGTCGAATGCGATTCTGATTGGCGCCGAGATCGACAAAATCGTTTCCATTGTCCTGGTCACAGGTGTGTTGGCGATCGCCGTGCTGCGCGCGCAGCGCTCGCTTTATCGGGCGATCATCGAAAGCACCGCGGCCCAGGATCTATCGCGCTTCGTCTCCAAGGAAGTCGCCGACCGCATCACTTCGGCCGACCGGGCGATTCAACCGGGAGAGGGCGAAAGCAAGGTGGCCTCGATCCTGTTCACGGATATCGAAGGCTTCTCCTCGGCATCGGAAAACATGACGCCGGACGAGTTGGCTTCGACCATCAACGAGTATTTTCAGGCGGTCGGCGCGGTCGTCGATCGCTACGGCGGCGCCGTCCTGCTGTTCGAAGGTGACGCCATGCTGGTCGCCTTCAACGCCGTGACACCGCTTGAAAACCATCCGGCCGCGGCGCTCGACTGCGCGTTGGAAATTCAGGAAATCTGCGTCAACCGGACGTTCGGACAAGGCGTCCATCTGCTGACCCGGGCGGGAATCAATACCGGGCAATTGGTCGTCGGTGCCGTTGGCACGGCGGACCGCCTGACCTTCACTGTCTATGGCGACACGGTGAACGTCGCCGCCCGCCTGGAACAGCTCAACAAGGAGCACGGCACCTACATCATGTGCACACAGGAAACCGTCGACGCCTGTGCCGGCGCCTACCTGTTCAATTTCATGGGCGACTGCCAGGTCAAGGGACGGGACGGACCGGTCAAGGTCTATGCCGTCAACCGGCTCAAGGACTGATATGCGGAACGTTTCAACGGGCCGCCAAAACGGCGGCGACGATTTCCGCGAAGCCGTCGCCTGATACGCCGGCCGCGACATAACCTGGCGGCGTTTCGATGGCGGCACCGAAATCGGCGATATTGGCCACGCCGACGGACAGCGGAAAGAAACCGAATAACGCCTGGTCATTGGGGCTGTCGCCGACAAACAGCCAGCGGCCACGTTCTCCCGCGTCATCGACATCTGCCAGAAACAGGTCCTTCAACACCAAACGCGTGGTCGCCAATTTGTCGTAAGGGCCAAGCCAGCCGTTGACGTGAATGTTGGAACGGCCAGTGGTCATCCCGGCGTCTTCCATGATTTGGACGATCTTGGCGACCGCGTCGTCATCCAACGGCGTCACGTCCTGGGCATGATCGATGGCCAGATCCGTTTCGCGATAGGCCTGGTCGGCGGCCAAGGCGGCGCCGGGCACTTCCTGCATGACCCGGGCCAGAACCTTTTCATATTCGGACCAATGGCCGCGTCGCTCGTCCCGAGGCAGAATATGCAGGTGCACCATCCGCCCCGTATCGGGATGCAGACGGAACACAAATCCCCCCGATTCTCCGATCACCGCATCCAGCGGCCAGGTCCGCGCCATGGTGTCGCAGGTTCCGGCGGCGGCCCCGGTGACCGCGATCGTCTTCAGACCCGCAGCTTGGGCGCTTTCCAAGGCGGCCAGGGCCGTCGCGGTGATTTTACCGTCGGTCGTCAGCGTCCCGTCGACGTCGGTGATGATCCCACGCAGTTGGGCGAGGCCTTCTCGGGGAACCTGAACCAGTGGCTTCATGGGTGGCGGTTCCGTGCTCGACCGCTCAGCTGCGAAGCTCGCCGCCCGTCGCCTTGACAACTTTGGCGACGACCTTCTCGGCGACGGCGTCGATTTCCGCGTCGGTCAAGGTCTTATCCACTGGTTGGAGAATGACATTCACAGCGAGCGACTTCTTGCCAACACCCAAGCGGTCGCCTTCGTAAAGGTCGAACAATCGGACGTCGGATATCATCGCCTTATCGGCGGCGAAGGCGGCGCCGACGATTTTGGCAGCGGGCACGTCTTGATCGACGACGAAAGCGAAATCACGGGCCACCGGCTGCAACGGGGACAACTCCAGATGCGGTTTGGCCGCCGACTTCTTCGGCTTTGCCGCCGGCAGCTTGTCGAAAAAGATTTCGAATCCGACAGCACACGAAGCGACATCCACGGCCTTCAAGATGGCCGGATGGATTTCACCGAAGGCGGCAAGGACCATGGGTCCCAAGCGGATCACGCCGGACCGGCCCGGATGATACCAAGCTGGCGCCTCGGGGATGATCTGCCCCCGATCCGCCGGCAGGCCCAAATCGGCCAAAACGGCCTGGGCATCTGCCTTGGCGTCAAAAACATCGACGGCCCGGTCGCGGCCTGACCAATGACGCGGACCGGTCCGGCCGACCCGCAGGCCGGCGGCAACCACTTCCTGATCCCCCGGCTCGCCGCCGTAAAACTGGGGACCGATTTCGAACAGGGCGACATCGGACGTACCCCTGGCCGCGTTCCGCGCCGCCGCGGCCAACAGGTTGGGCAGGATCGACGGCCGCATGACGTCGAGGTCGGCACTGATCGGATTGAGCAGCTTCAGCCCGTCGGCGACTCCGCCGAACCGCGCCGCATCCGCCGCCGGCAGAAAGGAATAGGTGACCGCTTCGACCAGTCCGCGTTCAGCCAGCAAGCGGCGGGTCCGGGCGCGGCGCTTCTGATCGGCGTTCAGCACATCACCCATCAAGGCCTCGTCACGGACCACGGACCGGGCGGGAATGCGGTCATAGCCGTACAGGCGAATGATCTCTTCGACCAGGCAGGACTCGGAGACGACATCGCCCCGCCAACTCGGCACGGCGACGGTCAGTCGACGATCCGTTTCGGCCTCGATACCGAACCCAAGTACCTCCAAGATACGTTTGGCCTCTGTGTCGGGAACTTCGGTACCGCCCAGGCCGGCGACCTTGGACAGGCGGAAATCAAGAGTCCGCCGCCATTCAGGACCGGCGCCTGCAGAAACCACATGCGAGGCCTTGCCACCACAAAGCTCAATGATCAGCCGGGTGGCGATCTCGCAGGCGTCGTCCAAGAAATCGGGGTCGACCCCCCGCTCGAACCGGTATCGGGCATCGGTCTGCAAGTTCAGCTTGCGCCCGGTCATGGCCGTGCGCACGGGATCGAAGTAAGCGACTTCAAGGAACACATCGGTCGTCGCATCGGTGCAGCCCGATGCCATGCCGCCAACCACACCGGCGACGGCTTCCACGCCGGCCGTGTCCGCGATCACCGTCATCTCTGGATCAAGCGTGTATTCCGTTTCGTTCAGAGCCAGCAACTTCTCGCCCGGACGGGCCAAACGGGCATGGATATCGCCGGTGATCTTGGCCGCATCGAAGACGTGCAACGGCCGATCGTATTCGTAGGCGATGTAATTGGTCACGTCGACCAGGGCGGAAATGGGACGCAGGCCGATGGCGATCAATCGGTCTTGCAGCCATTTCGGACTCGGACCGTTCTTGACGCCGCGAATGGTTCGGCCGACGAACTTGGAACAGGCGCTGGCCGTTTCCGGCGTGAAGTCCAAGGCAACCTTGATCGGGCTGTCGAAGGACCCCGCCACCGCGCTGATATCGAGCGGCTGCAGGCTACCAAGGCCGGAGGCCGCCAAGTCACGGGCGATGCCATGGACCCCCAGGCAATCGCCCCGGTTGGGCGTGATGGCGATCTCGATCACCGGATCGGCCAGACCCATGACATCGACGGCGCGGTCGCCCACTTGCGCATCCTCGGGCAGTTCGACGATCCCGTCGTGTTCGTCGGAAAGTCCCATTTCGCGCTCAGACAGCAACATGCCGTTGGAGGTCACGCCGCGAATTTCCGTCGGCTTCAGGGTAATTCCGGTGCCGGGAATCTGCGCGCCGGAAGGCGCAAAAACGCCCTTCAGCCCGGTCCGCGCATTGGGCGCGCCACAGACCAATTCAACCGTTTCCGTCCCGGTCGCGACCTGACAGACGCGAAGACGGTCGGCGTTGGGATGCTGCTTGGCGTCCAGCACCTCACCGACGACAAAGGTTTCCAGACCCGCGGCCCGATCGGTGACCTGTTCGACTTCGAGCCCGACCATGGTCAGGCGATCGAGCACCTCGTCAAGCGCGGCCTCGGTCTCCAAATGGTGTTTCAGCCAACCCAGGGTGAACTTCATCGGTTCAACCCCCCGGTCAGCGACGGCATGTCGAGCGAGGCAAAACCGTAATGCCTGAGCCAGCGCAGGTCCGATTCGAAGAACGTGCGCAAATCCGGCACACCGTACTTAAGCATGGCCATGCGCTCGACGCCCATGCCGAAGGCGAAGCCCTGGTAGTTCTCCGGATCGACGCCGCAGTTCTTGAGAACGTTGGGATTGACCATGCCGGCGCCCAGAACTTCCAGCCAATCGCCGCCGTGGCCGATGCGCAGTTGGCCGCCCTCACGGGTACAGCCGATATCGACCTCGGCCGAGGGTTCGGTGAACGGGAAGTAACTCGGCCGGAAGCGGACCGGCAGATCGTCCATGCCGAAAAACGCACGGCAGAAATCCTCCAGGCAGCCCTTGAGATGGCCCATATGGGTCTGTTCGTCGACCAGAAGGCCTTCGACCTGATGGAACATGGGCGAATGGGTCGCATCGGGGTCGCTGCGGTAGGTTCGGCCGGGCACGATCACACGGAACGGCGGGCCGCCCGCCTGCATGGTGCGGATCTGCACCGGCGACGTGTGGGTCCGCAGGACCCGGCGTTCGCCCGGCGACCCATCCGCGCCGGCCGCGCCGGGCAGGTAGAAGGTATCGTGTTCCTGACGCGCGGGATGATCGGGCGGGATGTTCAACGCCGTGAAGTTATGCCAGTCGTCTTCGACGTCAGGGCCCTCGGCAACGCGGAAGCCCATGTCCCCCAGGATCACCAATATTTCATCGATCACCTGGCTGATCGGATGGATGCGGCCCTGGGGTTGGCTCTCGACCGGCAGGGTAACGTCCAGGGTCTCGGCGGCCAACTGAGCATCCAACTGAGCGGCTTCCATGGCCGATTTGCGCCCTTCGATCGCCCGGGCGACGGCGTCCTTGACCAGGTTCAATGCCTGCCCCGTGGCTTTGCGCTGATCCGGATCGAGGGCGCCCAATCCCTTCATCTCCGCTGTGATTCGGCCTTTTTTGCCAAGCGCCTTTACCCGCACTTCATCCAGCGCGGCCAGGTCGGCCGCCTGCTCGACGGCAGCAAGAAGTTCCTCACGGAGCTGATCAATGCTCTCCATGGCCTCTCTCGTTCGATTTTGGCGGCTGATCCGGCGGGACCGGAAGACAGCGGCGTTTCACCTAGTTCCCGAGGGCGGCCTGAGCCTGATCCACCAGGGATTTAAACGCTTCCGGTTCGCGCACGGCCAAGTCCGACAGGACCTTGCGGTCCAGGTCGATGCCCGCCTTGCCCAAGCCGTTCATGAATTGGGAATAGGTCAGGCCGTGTTCGCGCACGCCGGCGTTGATCCGGGTGATCCACAGGCGGCGGAAGTTCCGTTTCTTCGCCCGCCGGTCGCGATAAGCGTATTGCAGGCCCTTTTCGACCTTTTCCAACGAGATGCGGAAATTGTTCTTGTTGCGGCCGCGATAGCCCTTGGCCCGGGCGACGACTTTCTTGTGGCGGGCGTGCGCCGTAACGCCCCGTTTGACACGTGCCATTGTCCAGCTCTCCTAAACTCTTCGATATGCCGATGCCGTCCCGCGGAATAAGATCAGGAATCAGGCGTAGGGCATGTAGCTCTTGACCATCCGGGCGTTGGAAGCATCCAAGACATGGGTGCCGCGGGATTGGCGTTTCATTTTAGTCGAGCGCTTGCGCAGATTGTGACGCTTAAACGCGTAACTGCCGCGCACCTTACCCGTCCCGGTCACCCGGAACCGGCCCTTGGTGCTGGACTTCGTCTTCAGCTTGGGCATTTCGTCTTCCTTTCGCTTGCGGCGCCGGAATTTAGGCACCCGGAACCAGGGGAAACCCACCGGTCCGACAGGTTGTTTTTGGACGGCCAGGCATGCCCGTGTCGAAGCCATGCCGCCCGGTCAAGGCGCGGGTTATAACGCCCGCCGGGATTGGATGCAAGGCCGGAAACCGACTGTAACGAGGCACCCGGGGAAGGTGATGACTACTTGCCTTCGTCCTTCATCTGAACACCGCCGGAGAAGGTAAAGATACCGGTCTTTGAAATCCCGATAATGATGCAGCCGTCGCCTTGGTTGTAGATCTGCCAGCCGCTCATCAGGATCGACCGCCCCTTGCCGATGGGATGCAGCTTGTTCCGCTTGCCGCGGTTTTCGACGACGCCGCGGCCGCGCGGGTCGGCGGTCAAGAAATGGCGGCCCGCCTTGTCAACGTTGAACTGGGCGCTTTGACAGACATACACGTGGCGCAGGTGGCGGGACATCTTCTGCATTTCGGTCACGGCCTTGGCGAACTGGATGCAGCGCTCCGTGACCTGTTCGTCCGACGCGAACTTGGACAGGCCGACCAGTTGCCGTTGGGTGAACTCCGTGTAGATGATGCCGGCGGGGATGCGGTATTGCTCCCTGATCTTCTGGCAGGCGTCGACATCCTTGACCTTGAAGCCTTCCTTGGCGGCCCGCTTGGCGAAGGCCGATGCCTGCGCGGCCAATCTCTGTGCCTTGGCATCCAGTGCTTTTTGCTTGTCTTCGGCGAAAACGCCCAAGACCGAGTATGCATACCACCCCATCAAACCGACGAAGGGCACCACGATCAGCAAGGCAACGCCGATGTAAAAGCCCTTGCCCAGGCCCTTCTTCTTGGCGCCGCTCTTCTTCGCTTTTGCCTTGCCTCTCTTCGGCTTGGCTGCCGGTTTACCGCTGGCGTCTTCGGCCATCACTGAACCTCGTGTCACCCTCGCTTTTGCGAGCATCCCTTCCATGTTACCGAACGCGACGAACAGGCCCTTAAATCAGTCTCTTTGAGCGTCGGTTTTCGATCAATAGCCTAGGGCCGCAATCTAACAAAATCCTTAACAACCGGGCAATTACAGGGCGACGATCATCCGGCGACACATCTCGCGTGACTGCGCACCGGGCGGACGGCAACCGGCGTTTGTTGACCGGCCGGCAGCGGTTGCCCATGCTGGCGGCCTCATGCTGACCCTCGGCTTCATCGGTGCGGACGGCCAATCCTTCGATCCGCTGATCCTGCTGCTCTTGGCGCTGGTCATGGATGCCTATCTGGGGGACACGCCCTGGCTGTTCAAGCGCCTGCCCCATCCCGTCGCCGCCTTTGGTGGGCTGATCGGCTGGTTGGATCGCAAACTGAACCGGGAAAAACGGCCACAATATGACCGGGCGATTCGCGGCGCCCTGGCCACCCTGTTCGCCGTGGCGGCAGCAGCGGCGCTGGGCCTGGCCGTCGCCTGGCTGTCGCTGCATCACCCACTCGGCTGGATCGTCGAACTGCTCCTGGTGTTCACCCTGATCGCCCAGCGCGGGCTATACGATCACGTCCGTGCGGTGGCCCGGGGGCTCGACGACAGCACCGAAGCCGGGCGCGCCGCCGTGGCCCATATCGTGGGCCGCGATCCGGCCCGGCTGGACGACCATGGGGTCGCCCGCGCGGCCATCGAATCGGCGGCCGAGAACTATTCCGACGGTGTCGTCGCCCCGGTGTTTTACTACGTGCTGTTCGGCGCACCGGGCCTTTTCGTCTACAAGGCCGTGAACACCATGGATTCGATGATCGGCTACCGCACGCCCCGCCACCGCGCCTTCGGCATGACCGCGGCCAGGCTCGACGACGTGCTGAACCTGATCCCGGCCCGCCTGGCGGGGCTGTTCATCTGTCTGGCGGCGGCCTTTGCCCCCACGGCGCGGCCCTTGGGGGCGCTGAAAACCATGCTGAAGGACGCCGGCAAGCACCGTTCGCCCAACGCCGGCTGGCCCGAGGGCGCGATGGCCGGCGCCCTCGACCTGGCCCTTGCCGGCCCTCGTCATTATGCAAGCGAAACAATCAACGACCCCTGGATCGGCGCCGGGCCGGCCCGTGCCACGACGCGGGACATCCGCCGCGCCCTGTATGTCTTCGTCGTCGCCTGTTTGATCAACGGGGCCTGGGTCGGCGCCGTCGCCATGGTCCGCTTTTCCCTGCCGGCAAGCGGATGAACCTGGCCCCGGTCTGCTGGCCGTCGGGCATTGCCCGGCCGCCCGGCGCGGGGCAGAATACCGCAAACAGAAACGGCGGTTAGGTGAGGTGCGGACCATGT
>JANQIJ010000395.1 GCA_028282185.1 Rhodospirillales bacterium | reverse complement strand
CCAGCACTCGGCCCGCTTCGGCGACGACGCGCAGGACCTCCGCGTCGCCGTCCCGCGCCCGGGCCAAGGCGGTGACCAACATTTCCGCCAGGCGGTTGGCCGGCACCGCCGCCATGTTCATGTCGGCGCCATGCAGCCGGCGGAGGATGCTGATTCCGCCGGCGGTTTCGTCCAATGTCAATGGGCCGGCCCCGGCCGGGACGGTGGTGCCGATCATGCCGGCGCGAAAATCCTTGCCGCGGACGACATGGCGGTCCAACAGCAAGCAGCCGCCGATGCCCAGGTTGGCGTTGGCCAGCAGAAGATTGCCGAGGCCGCGGGCCTGGCCGAAACGGGTTTCCGCAAGCGCTTGGGCGTTCGGCTGGTTTTCGACCCGGACGGGCAGGTCCAGAAGGTCACCAAGTTTTTCGCCCATGGGCACCCGGCCCCAGCCCAGGTAATGGGAGGTCTCGACGGTGCCGGCGGCGGGGTTGACGGTGCCGGTGATGGAAATGCCGGCCCCCAAAAGGCGGCGGCGATCGGTCAAGTGGCGATCGATCATCGCCCGCGCCGTGCGCGCCAATTGTCCGATCACTTCATCGGGGTCGGAGAGGTCGGCAAGTTTGAGGTCGTCGCGGGCGATGCGGCGGTTCTTGAGATCGGCCAGGGTGACCGATTGGGAATAAACGTTGACGCCGATGCCCAGCACATGGCCGCCCGCCGGATCGACGTCCAGTTGGACGAAGCGCCGCCCGGGGCCGCGCGGCGAACCGACGGGCTCGGCGCCGTCGTCAACCGCTTCACGAATCAAGCCGGCCTCGATCAGGTCGCGGGTGATGCGCGACACGCTGGCCGTGGTCAGGCCCGTGTTGCGCGCGATCACGGTGCGCGACGACGGACCGTTGATGACCAGGTCAGCCAAGACCGCGCGCCGGTTGCTGCGGCCCAGATCGACGCGGTTGCGTTGCGGATCGCTCATGACCGTCCGCCGGCGGAATGCCCCTGCCGTCGATCCGCGGTCACGGCGTCGGTGGCGATGCTGTGCCTGATCACGATCAAAATCATGCCCTCCCAAAGACACTGCGCATAAATTAGTTGCTTACTGTAATCAAATATGTTCTATTTGTCTGCAAGAAAAATGACTTCGGCCATAATTAATTGTTTTTATGCGCTTTTCCGGTTGGTCGACCGGAGGGCGTGCTACGGGAGGAATGAATCGATGATCTCCAAGACGTCTACCCTTCGCGCCGTGAAGGGCGCGTTCGTGGGGCTCGCCCTGGCATTCACGGCGGGCGCCGCCGTCGCCGACTATCCGACCAAGCCGGTCACCCTGGTTGCGCCTTATGGCCCGGGCGGTGCCTCGGACCTGGCGGCGCGGATTGTTTCAGCCACGGCGCCGGCGCACCTCGGCAACGGGGTGCTGGTGGTCAACCGTACCGGCGCCGCCGGCGTCACCGGTTCGACCTATGTTGCGAAAAGCCGGCCCGATGGCTATACGGTTTTGCTGTCGCGGGTCGGCTCGCAGGCCGCCGTGCCGGCGATCAACGCGAAGATCCCCTATAAGTGGGACGATTTCACCTTCTTGGGGCTTCTGGAGCAGAATCCCTTCGTCCTGGCGGTCAAGGCGGACAGCCCCTACAAGACCTTCGATGACCTGAAGAAGGCCATCAAGGGCGGCAAGAAGCTGAGCTATTCCTCGGCCGGCGTCGGCACGCTTCTCCACGTCGCCATGGTCATCGTTCAGGATGAACTGGGCCTGCCGGCGGATACCTTGACCCATATCCCGTTCAAGGGCGGCGGCAAGGCGGCGGCGGCGGTTGCCGGCGGCCATGCGGACATGATCTTTCAAAACCTGTCCGGCGTGATCAGCCAGATCCGCGGCGGCAAGCTGCGCGCCCTGGTGATCTCGACCAAGGAGAGGGCGCCGACCATTCCCGACGTGCCGACGGCCACCGAGATCGGCCATCCCAACCTGCATGTCGTGGTCGGCTGGAGCGGCATCTGGGGTCCCAAGGGCCTGCCGCAGCTGGTCGTCGACAAATGGGTTTCGACCCTGGCGTCCCTGAAGAAGGACAAGGCCTGGAACAAGATGACCAAGGGTCTTGGGTCGATTCCGTCGATTATGAGCCCGGCCGACACCAAGGCCTTCGTCAAGGTTCAGTACGAAACCATCAAGCAGATCGCCGAGCGCGTCGGCCTGGCGGTCAAATAACTCTCCCGTGACCAAGGCGGGGGCGGCCGGCGCACGGTCGCTCCCGCCGCCTTTTTCGGGCGGCCCGCCCGGACCGGATCACGGAGCCAAACCGGAGCCATCGGCGAGATGACGACACCTGCATCCAAGGACGCGCCCAACATCCTGGTCATCCAATTGGACCAGATGACGCCGGGCGCCTTGCCGGCCTACGACCACCCCTTGGTCCAGGCGCCGCATATGACGCGGCTGGCCGACGAAGGCGTGGTCTTCGAACATGCCTATACCAACTTTCCGCTTTGCGTGCCGTCCCGCATGTCCATGCTGGCCGGCCGTCTGACCAGCGCCATCGGCCAATGGGACAACGCCATCGAACTGCCCGCCTCGGTGCCGACCCTGGCCCATTATCTGCGGGTCGCCGGCTACCGCACGGTGCTGTGCGGGAAAATGCATTTCATCGGCCCCGATCAGGTGCATGGTTTCGACGAACGGATCACCACGGACATCTATCCCGCAAACTTCGCCTGGACGCCCGATTGGGTCGTCGGCGAACGCTATCGGCCGACCGGGATCAATCCCCGGGCGGTGGTCGAGGCCGGGGTCTGCAAACGCTCGTTGCAGATCGATTACGACGACGAGGTCGAATACGCCGGCATTCAGAAACTTTATGACCTGGCCCGCTTCAACCGGGACAAGCCGTTTCTGCTGTGGGTTTCCTTCACCCACCCCCATTCGCCCTTCGTCACCCAGCAGCGTTATTGGGACCTCTACGACCACGACGCCATCGACATGCCCAAGGTCGGACCGATCGCGGTCGAAGACCAGGACGCCATGAGCCGCATGCTGCACTACGGTCATGGCCAGGATCTGTTGGCCATCACCGACGACCATGTGCGCAACGCGCGCCATGCCTATTACGGCATGACCAGCTATCTGGACGACAAGGTCGGGCGGTTGCTGGGCGTGTTGGAGGAAATGGATCTGGCCGAGGACACGGTGGTTGTCCTGACGTCAGACCACGGGGAGATGCTGGGCGAGCGCGGCGCCTGGTTCAAGCAGTACTTCTATGAGCCGTCGACCACGGTGCCGTTGATTTTCCGTTGTCCCAAGCGGTTCAAGCCGGGCCGCCGGGCGCAGTTGACATCGCTGCTTGACCTGTTGCCGACCTTCATGGACCTGGCGACGGACGGTGGCGATTGGGAAGCGATTTCGGACCTGGACGGCCACTCGCTGGCCGGCCTGCTGGTCGACGACGGCGCGGCCTGGGATAACCGGGTGATTTCGGAATACACCGGCGAAGGCGTCTCGACGCCCTGCCGGATGCTTCGACGCGACGACCTGAAATACATCTATACCCACGGCCATCCGCCGCTGCTCTACGACTTGGCGGCGGACCCCTTGGAACAGACCAACGTCGCCGGCCGCGCCGACCTGGCCGCGGCCGAGGCGGCGCTGGCCCGGGAAATTCTCGACGGCTGGGACCCGGCCTGGGTCGAGGCACAATGCCGGCAAAGCCAGAAAGAGCGCCTGTTCATCCAGAAGGCGACGGAAGGGGTCCCCGATTACGCCTATATCGCGCGGGCCGGGGACGACGCCCGCTACGTGCGCAACGCCAGCGCCGTCGGCACCAAGGCGGCGGCCCGTTATCCCTTCGTCGAACCGACGCCGTTCGGACGCTAGGCCGGCCCGCGTGGCCGGGCGCCCCGCCCAGCGTTCCATCGGCGGGCGGACGCCTGGCGACGGCAAACGGGAATGCAGGAACAGGTTGTTGGCGGCGAGGCCCCAGTGATCAGATTAGGCCTTGGTGATCAGAAAGGTGAAGACGCCGTCTTCTTCCTTCCATTCCGTCAGTTCGTTGCCCGTGGCTCTGCTGAAGGCTTCGAAGTCCTTCACCGCGCCCGGGTCCGTGGCCAGGACTTCCAGGGTGTCGCCCGCCGCCAGGTCCTTGATCGCCTTCTTCGCCTTGACGATGGGGATCGGGCAGTTCATCCCCTTGGTGTCGATGCTTTGCGTTGCCATGTCGCCCATAGCCTCCTCTTTGATGCCGCGATGCGGCCGGTTTGCGCTGTACACTATATAAATATGTAAAGTGTTGGAAGGGGCTTTGCGCGCCGCCCCTCGGCGGGTTTGAATTGATAATCTATAAAAATCGAATATGATAGGCGCTGATCACGCCCGCTGTCGCGAGGCCTGTCCTTGGGACGCGGGAACCATCGGGGAGAAGGGAAACATGGAAGAGCTTCCGGTCGGCCTGGTCGTCGCCACCTTGGGGTTCGGCCTCGGCCTGGTCTTTGGCGCCACGGCGCAACGGACCAATTTCTGCACCATGGGGGCCTTGTCCGACATCGTCTTCATGGAGGACTGGAACCGCTTTCGCGCCTGGATGCTGGCCATTGCCGTGGCTATCCTCGGCAGTCAGATGATGTACATATCCGGTGTCGTCGATCTTGGTGAATCGATCTACCTGACCGCCAACTTCGGATGGGCGGGCGCGATCATCGGCGGCTTGATGTTCGGCTTCGGCATGACCATGACCGGCGGTTGTGGCAACAAGACCCTGGTCCGCCTGGGCGCCGGTAACCTGAAGTCGCTGGTCGTCGCCATTATCCTGGGCCTGTTCGCCTATATGACCCTGCGCGGCCTCATCGGCCTGGCGCGGCTGGAAATCGAGGCAAGCAACCTGAACCTGGCGGACCGGGGCATGGCGGGCCAAGGCATCCCCGACATCCTGGCCGCCCTGGGCCTGCCCCTGGAAACCGCCCGCATGGTGGTCACCGCCCTGGTCGGCGGCGGCCTGCTGGCGTTCTGTTTCAAGGACGCGGAATTCCGTCAATCAAAACAGAATGTCCTGGCCGGCCTGATCATCGGCGCCCTGGTGCCGGCGGCCTGGTACGTGACCGGGGTGATCGGTTTTGACGATTTCGATCCGACGCCCCTGGTCTCCTTCACCTTCGTCGCCCCGGTGGGCGAAAGCGTCCAGTATCTGATGACCTTTACCGGCTCGACCATCAACTTCGGCATCGCCGCCGTGGGCGGCGTGATCACCGGCTCGTTCCTGGCGGCCAAGGCGTCGGGTGAGTTCAAGATCGAGGCCTTCACCGAAAGCGGCGACATGCTGCGCCATTTGATCGGGGCTGCCCTGATGGGCACGGGCGGCGTCATGGCCTTGGGCTGCACCGTGGGCCAGGGCATCACCGGCATGTCGACGCTGGCGATCGGATCGGTCCTGGCCTTGGGGTCGATCCTGTTCGGCGGCGTCCTGGGTCTCAAGTACATCGAGGAAGGCAGCCTGACCGGCGCCTGCAACGCGATCTTCAGCCGCGGTTAGGCGGCTCAGTTACGCGCCGACAGGTTGCCTTGATTTTGGTGCTACCAGGTCGTACCATTGGCCTGGAGGCGTGATATGACCGTGAAATCGTCTATCTCCTTGACCGACGCGCAAGCCGAATTTGTCCGATCACTCGTCGAACAAGGGCGCTATTCCAGCGCAAGCGCTGTTATCCAGCAAGGACTGGACCTTCTTCGAGGAAGGACCGAAGCGGAAGAAGTGCAGACGGCGGCTCTGCGCCTGCTGTTAGAGGAGCGCCGAAGCGATGCATTCATTTCTTCGGACGAGATGAAAGACCGCATCAACGGGATGCTCGAACGGAAGCGCCGGGAGCATGGCCTGGACCCTTGAATTTTCAGCGGCGGCCGAGCGTGACTTCGAACAAATCTTCGACCACCTTTATTCCACCTACGTCGAATTCGGTGACAGCCCGAAATCAGCTTATGCGCTGGCATCGGAGAGGGTTGATAAAATCCGGGAAGATGCGCATCGGATGGCCACGGCGCCGCACCGGGGTGATAACAGAGACGATATCCTGTCCGGTGTGCGCAGCTTGACGCTGAATGGCGCGACTTATTGGTTTGACCTAGACGATGCTCGGCAAGAGATCACGGTCCTGGCCGTATTTTACGGCGGCCAAGATCAGGTCACTCATATGCTGCGGCGGCTGCTGTCGCCGAAATAACAATCGCCCATTACCAAAGATTGACGTGAATGCCCTGGGCCTCCAGTTCCTGCGCCCGGGCCGAAAGCCAACGTTGGAAGTTGGGCTGGGATTCGTAGCCCTTTGTCTTCACGTAGACGAAGGAATTGTGGAAGTGGAAGGGCTTCCAATAGCCCAAGAGGCGCCAGACCTCGACGTCGTGGCCCGGCTTCTTATTGTCTGCCGGCAGGTCGGGCGGCAGGAATTGCAGGGTCGGCGTAAACTGCACCCGGTATTTGCGCGCCAGTTTCTTTTCGGTCGTGACCTCGCCGTCAACGTCCGTGACCTCGCGGTCTCCCCACAGGTTCAACTGCAGCACGTTGAAGTTCTCGCGGATGTAGTTGACGATCTCCGGTTTGCGCAGGTTGACGTGGTGCATTTCCTTGCAATAGGGGCAGCCCCGCTGCTCCCACAGGATGACCAGCTGCTTGCCTTCCGATTTGGCTTCTTCCATGTCCTCGCGCAGGTCCATGAAGGTGTTGATGAACCAGGGTTGGACATAGACGCCTTCTTCGTTGGGTTCGATCGGCGGCAGCAGTTCTTCTTTTTGCTTTTCGGCTTTCTTGTCCGCGGCGCCCGCGTCCATGGTGCCCAGGCCCAGGGTCAATACGAAGGCCGCCGCCAAGGTGAAGGCTGTGTTGGTCAGTCCGTTCCGCATCGTCGCGTCCTCCCAATATACGCTGTTACCCGGAATTCCTTGCCAATCAGGCTATTTTCACATTCACAATATGTAAAGTGTATGGCAGGCTATGCATCAATAAGGATAGATATGACGACTGTCCGGAAAATCAAGGCGGCCAAGGGGCGACGACAAGTGAGGGTCCGGGGAGAGGCCGGGGAGAGGGATGAAGATCGATCTGTTTTGCGAACTGGCGGCGCCGCCGGGGACGGACCCGGACCCGGGGCGTGTGCTGGACGACGTCATCCGGGTGGCCCGCGCCGCCGACCGCCTGGGCTTCGGCGCGCTCTGGCTGCCGGAACACCATTTCCTGGGTGATTACTCAAGCTCGGCGGCACCCGACATGGTCCTGGCCGCCGTGGCCCGGGAGACGGAGCGCCTGAATCTGGGCTTCGCCATTCTGCCGCTGCCGATCCATGATCCGCTGCGCATCGCCGAGCGGCTGGCGACCCTGGACGCGCTTTCCGGCGGTCGCGTGGAATGGGGCGTGGGGCGCGGCATCACCACCACGGAACTGGAAGGCTTCGGCCAGAACCCGACGCAAAGTCGCCGGGTTTTCCTGGAAAAGTTCGTCGCCCTCCAGGGCATGCTCCGGGCGGGCGCCTTCGAACGCGACGGCAAGACCTTTGAATTGAACCCGCCGCCGTCGGCGAACCTGACACAGGGCTGGATCGCCGCGGTCAGCCCGGAGACCGTGGACCTGGCCGCCGACCTGGGTCTCGACATCATGACCGGCCCGTTCAAGCCCTGGCCCATGGTGGAACGCGACCTGGCGCGCTACCGCGCGCTCAGGCCCGGCGGCCGCACGTCCTTCACCCTGGCCTGTTACTGCGGGGACGACCACGCTGCCGCCCGTGCCTTGGCCGAGCCCGGCATCCTTTGGGCTTACCGCCGCATCTTTCAGGTCGCCTCAGGCGTCTTGAAAAAACAGGTCCAGGGGTACGGGTACTACCGAAAGCTGGGCTGGCTCACGCCGGTGCTGGACAAGGTGTTGAGTTTGTCCGCGCTGGAGACCCTGGGCCTTGCCGCCGTGGGCGACGCGGACCATGTGGCCAAGCGATTGCGGAAGCTGCGGGCCTCGGGCCTGGACCGGGTCAGTTTGATCCTGGGCGGGGGCGATTTGACGGCGGCGGAGCAGATCGCCAGCCTGGAACGCATCGCCCGGGACGTGGTCCCGCGACTGGGCGCCCAGCCCCTGGGCCAGCCGGACATGGTGCCCGCATGAGGATCACGCCCGATAATGGAAAGGCGGTGCTCGACCGCCTGGGCAGGCATGGTCAGGACTACCGTGACCCGGTGGCGGCCATCGAATGGGAGCGCGCCGACCCGGCCCTGCCCTGGCTGCCGCTGGAACTCTTGTCGACCCATGGCGTCGACGGGACCGCGGGCGTCGACCCGGTCCAATTCAGCCAAGTGGAATTCGCCCGCCTCTGCGCCGCCGGCATGTGGCTCGAAGGTCTGCTGATCTCGCGGGTGACGGAGAAAGGGTTCCTGGGCCTCTCGGCCGAGGAAGCGCGGGTCATGCTGCAGGAAGTGCGCGAGGAAACGGGCCATAGCCTCATGTTCCTGGAAATGATCGACCGGGCCGGACTGACGGATGTTCAACTGCTGGGCGAGACGGGACTTCTAAGTTGGGTCGCCCGCGGGATCGAGCCTGCGGGCG
>JANQIJ010000344.1 GCA_028282185.1 Rhodospirillales bacterium | reverse complement strand
GTCGAATGCCGGTCGGCCGCCGGGCCGGGATGGCAATTCTGATCATGTATGCTGGGTATTTGGCGGCGCAGGGTGCCGGCTTGTCGGGACAACTGGCGGGACGCTTGTTCTGATCGGCGCCCGTTCCAAGCATTGGGCGGTCCGCCGTGCGCCCGGCCGAAGGTACCCAGGGTTTGCGCCGAGGATATGTGATGGCATCAACGACACCACCCGAAACGGTATTGATCACCGGTGCTGCCCGACGCATCGGCCGGGCCCTGGCCGAAGACCTGGCGGCGGCCGGTTGGCGGGTCGCCGTCCATTGCCATGCGTCCGCCGATGCCGCCGAGGAAACGGCCCAGGCGGTTCGCCAGGCGGGCGGCCAGGCCGCGGTCGTGGCGGCGGACCTGGCCGATCCGGACGCGGTGGCGGACCTTGTGCCGCGGGCGGCGGCGGCGCTCGGTCCGGTCACCTGCCTGGTCAACAATGCCTCTTTGTTCGAGCATGACGTCCCGGAGACCGTGACCCCGGCCTCCCTGGATTCGCACCTGTCAATCAACTTGAAAGCGCCGTTGTTTCTCAGCCAGGCTGTGGCGCGGGACCTGCCGGACGGGCGGGAGGGGGTGATTGTCAATATTCTCGACCAACGGGTTTGGAACCTGAGCGGCGCGTATACCTCCTATACTTTGTCGAAATACGGTCTTTGGGGGCTCACTCAGATGCTTGCCCGCGCCCTGGCGCCTGCGGTTCGGGTCAATGCGATCGGCCCCGGGCCAACCCTGCCCAGCCCGCGCCAAAGCGATAATCAGTTCGCCCGGCAATGGCGCAGCACGCCGCTTGGCCGGCCCGTCGAACCCGGGGAGATTTGCCGCTGCCTGCGTTTCATCCTTGACGCGCCGTCGATGACAGGGCAGATGATCGCCTTGGACAGCGGTCAGCACATGGGTCTGGGCTTCATCGATGATATCGAGGGCGCTTGAGCTCGGATCGCGAAGAAGCCGCGCCAGACGACGACAACAAACCGGACGGGGAGCATGACCGCAAACAGCTATAAAGTTTCAAGGGCCGACCGCGTCTCGGGGACGCGGATCGCCGATGCCCGGGAAGCAATTCGGCACGTCTTCGTCCGGAATCTGGTGCTGATGGCGAATATTGGAATCCACACCCATGAGAAGACCGGCCCGCAACGCCTGCGCTTGAATGTCGACCTGGCGGTGCGTGAACAGGGGCTGCCGCCGGAGGACGAGATTTCGCAAGTCGTCTGCTACGAGGAAATCACCAACGGTGTCCGCGCCATCGTCGGCCGTGGCCATGTCAATTTGGTTGAAACCCTGGCCGAAGATATCGCCGCCATGTGCCTCAAGGACCCGCGGGTGCGCTCGGCCCGCGTGCGGGTGGAAAAGTTGGATATACTCGAGCATGCAGAAAGCGTCGGTGTCGAGATCGAGCGGTTCTCCAGCCCGATTTGAGGCGGCGTTGCCCATCTGATGCTAAGTCTTTGAAATCGCGGCGATGACGCTCTGCCGAGGGCGAGTTGTGCACAGGCAGGGCGGCGTTTGCCGAATTGTTTCTTGGCCGTTGCTAATATTTTACGATCATTGGCGCGTTGCATTCCATCTTTGAATTATCTATATATTTCAAATATTTAATGAATTGCCCAATAATTAGGCAAAGTCCACGACGGTAAGGGTTTTGTGGGCGGAGCGGTTTTTTCGCCGGTTTTTCAACAGCTCTGTCCACAGGAGTCGTGGATAGTTGGATTTTGCTAAAAATCCACATTAACTATGGCTTTCGTTATAGTTTTGATTCCATTCGGTTTTGCTTCGCTCCGGCCGATTGGGATCGGATTTTCCGGGGACGACGCAGCCGAGGCCGACGGAGATAATGCCCGCTGGAGGACCATCAGACGGCCCCGTGCCGCCCGAGAAGGAGGCATCGTCATCTGCGGCGGACGCGGCGGCGAAAGGCGTCCCGGTTATCGAGCGTTACCTCAAGACCCTGCCGGGGTCGCCCGGGGTTTACCGGATGATCGCGGCTGACGGGTCGGTGCTTTATGTCGGCAAGGCCAAGGATTTGCGGAAACGCGTCGCCGCCTATATCCATCCGGATCGCCAATCGATCCGCATCCGCCGGATGATCGCCTTGACCGCCGGCATGGAGTTCGTGACCACCGCGACCGAGGCCGAAGCTCTGTTGCTGGAATCGAACCTGATCAAGCGCTTTGCGCCGCGCTACAACATCCTGCTGCGCGACGACAAGTCGTTTCCATATATCCTGGTGACCGGCGACCATGACTACCCGCAGATCGTCAAGTATCGGGGCGCCAAAAGCCGGTCGGGGGATTATTTCGGCCCGTTTGCCTCGGTCTGGGCGGTCAACGATACCCTGAACATCCTGCAACGCGCTTTTTTGTTGCGGTCCTGCTCGGACCATGTCTTCGCCGGGCGCACGCGGCCCTGCTTGCTGTATCAAATCAAACGCTGTTCCGCGCCATGCGTCGACCGCATCGACCAAGACGGATACGGCGAATTGGTCGAACAGGCGCGGGCCTTTTTGACGGGCGACAGTCAGGCCGTGCAACAGGAGTTTTCGGCGCGGATGCAGGCGGCCTCTGACGCTCTGGAGTTCGAAGTCGCGGCTCAGTACCGGGACCGGATCCAGGCCTTGACCCGGATCCAGGCCCATCAGGACATCAATATGCGCGGCATCGGCGACGCAGACGTGATCGCCGCCCATCGTGACGGCGGCCAGACCTGTGTGCAGGTGTTCTTTTTCCGCACCGGGGCCAATTACGGCAACCGCGCCTATTTCCCGAGCCACGGGCCGGACGATGGCCTGGAAGAGGTCATGGAAGCTTTCGTCGGCCAGTTCTATACTCGCACCCCGCCGCCCAAGGCACTGTTCCTGAGCCACGCCCTGCCCAATCACGACCTGATCGTTCAGGCTCTGTCGGTGCGCGCCGAGCGCAAGATATCGGTTTCCGTGCCGCGGCGTGGCGACCGGCGCAAGGCTGTGGCCCATGCCATGGCCAACGCGCGCGAGGCCCTGGCCCGGCGGTTGACGGAAAGCGCGACGCAGCGGCGGCTGCTCGACGGACTGGCCGATGTCCTGGGCCTGGCAGCGCCGCCCGAGCGGATCGAAGTCTATGACAACTCTCACGTCGGCGGCACCAAGGCGGTCGGCGCGATGATTGTCGCCGGACCGGATGGATTTCAGAAGAACGCCTATCGGAAGTTCAATATAAAGGGCGCCGCTGGCGGCCCGCCGGACAGCGGCGGGTTCGCGCCTGGTGACGACTACGCGATGATGCGCGAGGTACTGACCCGCCGGTTCGCCCGGGCGCTCAAGGAAGACCCTGACCGAAGCAATGGCCAATGGCCCGATCTGGTGCTGATCGACGGCGGCAAGGGCCAGTTGGGCATCGCCCAAGAGGTCTTCGCCGATTTGGGGGTCGATGACGTCGCCCTGGCGGCCATCGCCAAGGGACCGGATCGAAACGCCGGGCGGGAGCGGATTTTCATGACCGGTCGCAACGCCCTGATGCTCAAGCCGCAGGACCCCGTGCTTTATTTCCTGCAGCGCTTGCGCGACGAGGCCCACCGCTTCGTCATCGGCGCGCATCGCGGACGCCGGGCGAAGACCATGCAGCTGTCCAGCCTGGATGCCGTGCCGGGAATCGGCGCCCGGCGCAAGAAGGCGCTGCTGCACCATTTCGGCCATGCCAAGGCGGTCGAGGAGGCGCGGCCCGAGGATTTGGCCGCGGTCGACGGCATTTCCACCTCCATGGCCCGAAAAATCTATGACTGGTTTCATCCCGACGACTGATGTGGTTGAATGCGCCCGCCGGCGCCCCCGTCCCGTGATCGACCCCCGACCGGCGCCGGAGGAGCCTTCCCTTGTTGACCCAGTTGCCCAATCTGCTGACCCTGTCACGCATCGTGGCGATCCCCATCGTCGTCTGCCTGATGTTGTTCGTCGATGCGCCGCTCGGCAACTGGTTGGCGTTTTCCGTCTATACCTATGCGGCGATCACCGATTTTTTCGACGGCTACCTGGCCCGTGCCTGGCAACAGCAATCGTCCCTCGGTCGGTTCATGGACCCGATTGCCGACAAATTGCTGATCGCCGCCTTGCTGCTCACCCTGGTAGGCGTCGATCGGTTCGGCGGCGTGCATGTATTGCCGGCGGCGGTCATCCTGTGCCGCGAGATACTGGTTTCGGGCCTGCGTGAATTCTTGGCGGGGGCGCATGTGCGCATGCCGGTCAGTGTCCTGGCGAAATGGAAAACGACGGTGCAAATTCTGGCTCTGGGGTTCCTGATCGTCGGCCCTGCGGGACCCGATTTCGGCCCTTTGACAACGACCGAGGTCGGCCTTTACGGATTGTGGATCGCGGCCCTGTTGACCCTGATCACCGGGTTCGACTACCTGACCGCCGGGTTGCGTCATATTCAAGGGGAGGACGAGGTCCGGGTGGCGGCGCCCCAGGCGCCGGCGGCGAACGCGGACGATCCCAGGCAGGGGGGGCAATCTCCAACGGCGCCGGCGGGCCGTGCGGAAAACCGTTGATTTTTACGCCGTTGCGCCCAATATCAACGCCCTGCCCGATTGGATGTCTGTTTGAATGTCCGCAGGACTGCCCCGGCAGGAAACCGGGCGAATGTACGACGGCCTGCATGTTTTGCAGCCGGGCGATTATCGGATGACGTGATGAAGGTTTTCGGCTTGGTCGGTTGGAGCGGCAGCGGCAAAACGACGCTGTTGGTCCGTTTGATCCCTGAGTTGACGCGGCGCGGTTACAGCGTGTCGACCATGAAGCATACCCACCACAACTTCGATATCGATCAAAAGGGCAAGGACTCCTATGAACACCGGATGTCCGGCGCGACGGAGGTCATGTTGACCTCGGGCAAGCGCTGGGCCCTGCAACGGGAACTTCGGGACGAGCCGGAGCCGGACATGGACGCGCTGATCGCCCGCATGGCCCCGGTCGATTTGATCCTGATCGAGGGGTTCAAGCGCCACCGTCACGCCAAACTGGAAGTCTTTCGCCCGTCCGTCGGCAAGTCGTTGATCGCCGCCGATGATGATACGATCGTTGCCGTCGCCAGCGACGGTCCCGTCGACGCGGTCATGGTGCCGGTTCTCGATGTTGACGACGTTGTGGTCGTGGCCGATTTCATTCTCCAGTTCTGCAATCTGGCCGATGCCCGGCCGCGGGACGCAAAACCCGGGGGCGGTCTGGCGCATGGCGCAGCTTAAGGACGACTGCTTCGCGTTTTCCGGCGGTTTGATGCCATTGGCCGAGGCCCTGGACGGTTTGAGGGATCGGGTCGGCTGTGTCGTCGATCAGGAGATGGCGCCGTTGCAAAAAGCGCTGGGCCGCGTCCTGGCCGAGGACATCGCCGCGGCCCGCGCGGTGCCGCCCCATGACAACAGCGCCGTCGACGGTTACGCCGTCTATCACGACGATCTGGACGCGGCGGGCGACACGCGGTTGCCCGTTGCCGGACGGATCCCCGCCGGGCATCCGCTGAAC
>JANQIJ010000335.1 GCA_028282185.1 Rhodospirillales bacterium | reverse complement strand
ATTCAGCGGGTTAGCATCAACCCAGATTCGCCGCCCGGTCTACAGGGCCGGCGGCGCCGGACGACGAAAGGCGGCGGCATGGCGATCACCGATTTGGCCGATTTGAAAGACCGGCTGACGGGCGATGCCCGGGTCATGGGCCTGGACCTGGGCAGCAAGGGGATCGGCTTGGCGCTGTCCGATGTCGGTCGTCAGGTGGCGACGCCCCTGGCGGTTCTGAAAAGAACCAAGTTCACGGCCGACGCGTCCGCATTGTTTCGCCTGATCGACGAGCACGGGGTCGGGGGGCTGGTTCTCGGCCTGCCGGTCAGCATGGACGGCAGCGAGGGTCCCCGTTGCCAGTCGACCCGCCAGTTCGCCCGGAACCTGATGTCGGTTCGCGATCTGCCCCTCGCCTTCTGGGACGAACGCCTATCGACGGTCGCGGTCGAGCGTGTGCTCCTTGACGAAGCCGACCTGACCCGCCGCCGGCGCGCCGAACTGATCGACAAAATGGCCGCCGCCTATATCCTGCAAGGCGCCTTGGATGCCCGCTAGCGCGCCGCCGGCGCGGACGCGCCGACACCCTCCGGCCGCCGGTGGCCGGGACGACGCTTCGATCGTTCGCCGTTTCGGGCAAACGGCCGGAAGATTTAGCCGGGAAGCGCCGCGGCGTGCTTATAGCCACGTTTGCCCGCGTGTTTGACGGCATACATGGCCTGATCCGCCCGGCGCACCAGATCGCCGCCGGTTCCGCCGTCGCCGGGATAGATCGCAACCCCGACGCTGGCGCCGATCACCGCCGTTTCCCCCTTGACCGAAAACGGCCGCGCCAGTTCATCGACAATGGACTGAGCCACCTTGCCGACATCGTCTTCATTGGAGACTTCCAGCAAAAGGACCACGAACTCGTCACCGCCGAACCGAGCCACGGTATCCGAAGCACGGACCCGGGCCTCCAAGCGAACGCCGACTTGTTTCAGAACAATGTCGCCGGCTTCGTGGCCGAGGGTGTCGTTGACCGCCTTGAACCCGTCCAGGTCGATAAACAAAATGGCCAGACGGCTGTTCGACCGGGCACTTAGCCTGAGGGCCGCGTCCACGCGGTCGAGGAACAGGGTTCGGTTGGGCAATCCGGTCAGGTCGTCATGGCTTGCCTGATAGACCATCTGCGCCTCGGCGCGGCGATATTCGGTCAGGTCCGTGAATGTCCTGACCAGACCGCCATCGGCCAGCGGGCTCTCGCGCATCAAGAACACCCGGCCTTCGGAAAACTCAAGCTCACCTGGGCCGACGAAGGCATCGGCCAAAAGATTGTTGTCGCCCGCCAGGGACATCAATTCGCGGAACGATTTGCCTTCACAGAAGGCCGCGCCGATCGGTGCGAAAATTTTTCGACAGGCCCCGTTGGCGAAGACCAGTCGGTCCTCCCCGTCGAACAGGGCAATGCCATCGTGCAATCGCTCCAGCACCGTGGACAGGGCCGACTGCTGCCGCCTTGCATGTTCCGGTGACGGCGCAATTTCCGATTCGGATAAGGCCAACGAAACGTCCCCTCGGCAATATAATGGCGAATGGCGGTTACCGCGCCGTCTCCGTATCAGACGGCGCCGGACAGCCTGCTTTTCGTGAATATCCTTGCCGTATTCTGCCACCAAAACGACCGCCAGGCCAAGGCTCCGAATTTTTCGTGACCGGACCTCCGTCGCCACGTATATTCCCGGCCATGGTTTCCGACGGCACGGCATTGACGGACTATTCGACAGAATTTCCCCACCGCCATTTGCTCGGCATCGATGGTTTGACCCCGGCCGAAATCACCTTTCTTCTCGACCGATCGGAAAGCTACGTCGAACAGAACCGCCAGACCGACAAGAAGAAGTCCGTATTGCGCGGGCGCACAGTCATCAATCTGTTCTTTGAGGCCTCGACCCGCACGCGGACCTCCTTCGAACTGGCGGGCAAGCGCCTCGGCGGCGATGTCATCAACATGTCGATCTCGGGCAGTTCGATCAAAAAGGGCGAAACCCTGGTCGATACGGCGATGACGTTGAACGCCATGCATCCGGACGTGCTGATCGTCCGACACGGTGATTCGGGCGGCGCCAAACTATTGTCCGAAAAAGTCAATTGCGCGGTGATCAATGCCGGCGACGGCAGCCACGAACACCCGACCCAGGCATTGTTGGACGCCTTGACGATTCGCCGGCGGCTCGGCCGTCTGGCCGGACTGGAAGTCGCCATTTGCGGCGATATCCTGCATTCCCGGGTCGCCCGCTCGAACATCATCCTGCTGACGACCATGGGCGCCCGGGTTCGCCTGATCGCGCCGCGCACCTTGATCCCGACGGCGGCGGAACGGCTTGGCGTCGATGTCCACGACGACATGGCCGAGGGTCTCAAGGACTGCGACATCGTGATGATGTTGCGGCTGCAGCAAGAACGCATGAAATCCAACTACTTTCCTTCGGTTCGCGAGTATTTCAGCTTCTTCGGCCTGGACTACGAAATGCTGACCCATGCCAAGCCCGATGCCCTGATCATGCATCCCGGGCCGATGAACCGCGGTGTCGAAATCGATTCCGAGGTTGCCGACGATTTCTACCGCAGCGTGATCCGCGAACAGGTGGAAATGGGCGTTGCCGTGCGCATGGCGGCGCTCGAGGTCCTGGTCGGCAACCTGGAACCGCTGGCGGAACAGAACCTGTAATGTGGTGGTGATGAGGGGCGAAGGACGGCGATGGCGGTGAAACTGGATGAACCGCTCGGCCGGGTGGCCTATGTCAACGCCCGGCTGCTCGACCCGGCCTCGGGCACCGACTGCCCCGCCGGCGCGGCGGCGGGCGTCCTGACCGAAGGCGAGGCAATCGTCGATTGGGGTCCCGACGTTTTTCAAGGGGGCGTGCCGGAAAACGCCAAGCGGATCGATTGCGCGGGCGCCTGCTTGGCGCCCGGTCTGGTCGATATTCGCGCCCATCTGGGCGAACCCGGCGCCGAGCACAAGGAAACCCTGGCGACGGCGGGCCGGGCGGCGACCGCCGGCGGCGTCACCTCATTGGTCTGCCTGCCTGATACCGTACCGGTGATCGACGACATGTCGGTGGTCGAATTCGTCGCCCGGCGTGCCCGCCAATTGGGCCTGACCAAGGTCTATCCCTACGGCGCCGTGACCAAAGGCCTGGCCGGCCGGGAACTGGCCGAACTCGGCCTGCTGCGCGCGGCCGGCGCCGTCGCCTTCACCGACAGTGGCCAAGGCCTGATCGATGCCCAGGTGCTGCGTCAGGCCTTGAGCTACGCCGCGACCTTCGGCCTGTTGATCTGCCAGCGGCCGGAGGAACCGACACTGGCCAAGAACGGCGTCATGAACTTGGGCGAGAACGCGACGCGCCTGGGCCTCACCGGGATCCCGCGCGAAGCCGAAATCATCATGATCGAACGCGACCTGCGGCTGGTCGAGTTGGCCGGCGGACGACTGCATTTCGCCAACGTCTCGACCGCCGACAGCATCGAGGTGATCGGCCGCGCCAAGGACCGGGGCCTGAACGTGACCTGCGACACGGCGCCGCCGTATTTCGCGTTGAACGAACTGGCGATCGGCGACTACCGGACCTTCGCCAAACTATCGCCGCCGCTGCGCGACGAGGCTGATCGCCAAGCGATCGTCCAGGCCATCGCCGAGGGGGTGATCGACTGCGTCGCCTCGGACCACCGCCCCCAGGACGAAGAAGAAAAGCGCCTGCCCTTCGCCCAAGCCGCGACCGGCGGCGTCGGCCTTGAAACACTGCTGCCGATCACTTTGGAACTCATGCACAACGGGCAAATTGACCTATTGGCGGCGCTTGACCTGATCACCCGGCGGCCGGGATCGAAGATCACCAGGTCCGCCGCCGCGCCGACCGCCAGGCGCCCCGCCGGCAAGCC
>JANQIJ010000033.1 GCA_028282185.1 Rhodospirillales bacterium | reverse complement strand
GGCCGTCGGCCACATCTGCGGCCTGTTCACGCCTAAGGAATGTTGGAACTACTTCAAGGCAACAGGATGCATTGCAGATTAATCGCCCGATGCTCTAGTTGAGCACCTGGGGCGTTTCGTCGGACAGCAGCTCCTGGGTCGCGCGGGCTACCCGGAGCCAGACCGAGCGCGCCGCCCGATCCCCCCGGTCGCGCATCTGATCGGCTTTCAATTCGGCGCCGATCGGCGCCATTTCACCGAATTCCCGGACCAATAAGCCGGCCGCGCGATATATCTCGCTGTCCGTGGCCATGGCGGGCGATACCTACTGCTTGAGGGTCTGACCGATTTTCAAGACTTCGGTCAGGGTGACGCCCAGGCGGTCCTCGATGACGACCACGTCACCCTTGGCCACCAGATGGTTATTGGCGTGGATTTCGATGTTTTCGCCGACCGTGCGGTTCAGTTCCACGACCGCGCCACGGCCGAGTTTCAAAATCTGGCTGATCGGCATGTCCGCGGTGCCCAGTACGGCGGTGATTTCGACGCTGACATCGTTCAGCGCATGGGTGTCGTCCAGTTCGGGGGAACCCGCTGAGTCCGGAAGCGCGTCGTCGGCCATGGTTGATCTCCGTCGAAAGCATGGCGGTCGGCGGCACGGCCCGTGCCACGCTTAAATTCTACCGCTTTGCCGCCCCAGTGTCGCCCGGCAATCCTTAAACTTTCCTTTCCCAAGGCGGACAAATTCCCAAACCCATCGACGATGCGCCGACAACCTAGATTCCGCCGCCCTGGTCGATCAGGCCCGTCATATGCTGGATTTCGGCGAGCAGCGCATGGAGTTCGGGCTCGACGATGCCCATGGCCTCCAAATGATCGATCAGATTTATCAAGTAGTCCCGGTTCAGGCCGCCGCGTCCCTCGGCCGCCATGATAATCTCTGCCGCATGCGTACATCCAAGGTCACCGGCGTATTGGCAATGCGTCGGATCGGCGACGAAGGTATAGGCGGGGACCTCACGTCCGCCGATTTCGGCGCGGACCACGGTCGGACGATAGGCGTAGCCGACCAGTTCCCGCTCGTTGAGATAGGCGACCACGGCATCGCGGTTCAGGGGATCGATGCGCAATCCCATGCCATGGCAGTCGCCGCCTCGGTCCAGTCCAAGAACCAGCCCCGGTCGATCGGCCGTGCCCCGATAATGATGTGAATAGACGCAGAAAGACCGATGATAACCGTGAAGCCGCGCGGCGCGCGATTCGACGAAGGCGAAGCCCGGGTTCCACATCAACGAGCCATAGGCGAAAACCCAGACCACGTCATCCAATGGCAATTCGGCGGGAGCGGCACGGGCCGGACGAAGCTGCATCGGGAATGAAGTCCACGCGGTTGCCGATTCCCGTCATGAGACACGCGGTCGACCGATGGGTCAAGCCCGTCCGGCGTTCGTGAAATCGGCCAAAAATCAGGGAAAACGGCGGGTTTCCCGGGCGTCGTGGCTGGCCAGGATTGACAGACGAATCAAAGCCCGGCAACCATTGTCACGGGAATATAATAAAATTGACCCGCTGATTTCGTTTTGCTTCCGGTCGCGAAATCATGCACCTCGGGAGGACCGCGATCCGGAAGATGGCATCAAAGAAGGGCCAAGCCATGCGGCATCCACCCCGTGACGGCGACAAAGTCTACGAAGTTTGTATTTACAACCGGGACGTTCGTTCCCTGGTCAAGGACAACAAGTCTCATACCTTGTACGACGACGAATGGGCGGACGCCCATACCCATGACGTTGTCGCGCGGGATGAAGAAGCGGCCCGCGCGGAAATTTGCCGTCGGTTTCCGCCGGCGGATGGGTTTGTCATCGAACGCGTCGCATTGGCCCGCAACGGGCAGGCGTAGGCCGGCGGCTGGCAGTATTGCGGTCGCCAGCCCCTTCGGGCGGCATCTTTGGGGGGTGGCGTAAACGGTGTCAGCAGTCGGCGCTTACGTCTTGCGTGGCCCTGCGCAGTTCGGCCCGTTTGATTTTGCCGGTTGCGGTCATCGGCAAGCGGTCGACGAATTCGATCTGACGCGGGTATTCATGGGCCGATAGGCGTGTTTTGACGAAGTCGCGAATGCTGGCTTCTGTTTCCGGCCCGGCGTGATGGCCATCGGCCAATAAGATGAAGGCTTTGACGGCTTCCGTCCGGACCGGGTCGGGGACGCCGATCACGGCGGACAAGGCGACCGCCGGGTGGTGGCCCAGGCAGTCCTCGATTTCGCCGGGACCGATGCGGTAACCGGCCGACGTGATGACGTCGTCGCCGCGGCCGACGAACCACAGATAACCATCTTCGTCACGATAACCGGGGTCGCCCATGCACCACCAATCGCCCCGCATGTTGGCGGCCTTGGCCTCGGGCTTGCCCCAATAGTCGAGCAGCATCACCGGGTCGGGCGCCCGGCAGGCAATCTCGCCTTCTTGTCCTGAGGGTAAGGTTTCACCATTTGAATCAATGATATCAACGATATGACCGGGCGCGGGCCGGCCGATGCTGCCTGGTTTCACGGGCATGATCTCGGCCGAATTGGTGACCACGATGTTGCATTCCGTCTGGCCGTAAAACTCATTGACCGGCGTGCCCAGGAATTCCTGGCCCCAATGATACAATTCCGCGCCCACCGGCTCGCCGGCGGAGGCCAGGCTGCGCAGGGTGACGCCGACATCGGCGGGCCGGCGGTCCAGTTTGCTGATCAAGCGCAGCGCGGTCGGCGGCATGAAGGTATTGCGCACGCCCAATCGCGCCATCAGGCTGAGCGCCGCTTCGGGGTCGAACTTGCGCGCCCGATGGGCGACCACGGGCACGCCCTGATGCCAGGCACAGGCCAAACTGTTCATCAAGCCACCGATCCAGGCCCAATCGGCGGGTGTCCACATCCGGTCGCCGGGCTGACCCAGGAAGTTGTGGAACAGTTCCGCCGCCGGCATATGTCCGGCCAGGCAGCGGTGGCCGTGGAGCGCGCCCTTAGGCGCGCCCGTGGTGCCGGAGGTATAGATGATCAGGGCCGGGTCGTCGGCCCGTGTTTCCCTGGGAGCGAACGCGTCCGACGCCCGGCCCAGGGCGGTCCAGAAATCGGCGAAAGCGCTGCCGTCGGCACCGGCATCGATGACGAACACATGCTTCAGGTCCGGCACGCGGTCGCGCAGCGCGGCGATCTTCGGATAATTCGCTTCGTCCGTGACCACGGCCCGGGCGCCGCTGTCCACCAGGCGGTATTCAAGCGCCTGTTCGCCGAACAGCGTAAACAGGGGGATCGATACCAGGCCCGACTTCCACGCGGCAACGTGGGATACCGCGGTTTCCAAAGCCTGCGGCAGCAGCACGGCGACCCGGTCGCCCGCCGCCAGCCCGCGGGCGACGAACACATTGGCCAGTTGGTTGCTGAGCCCGCGGATCGCGCCGAAACTATAGGTGACCGTGTCACCGCTGTCCGAAGCGACCAGCAGGGCGGGGGCGCCAGGATCGGCGGCGGCCACGCGGTCACAGACTTCGGTTCCCATGTTGTAGCGTTCCGGGATCGCCCAGGCAAAGCCACGGTAGAGGGCGTCGAAGCTGTCGTTCTTGGTCAACATCCTGACTTTTGCCCAAGTATCAAAGGCGAAGACATGCGTCGCGCAAAGGCGACGATCAGTTGAACCCGGCGACGTCCTGGCCGTCGGATTCGAAGAACCGATAAGCCTCGACCGATTGAAGGACCACCCCGTCGAATCCCTGTGCGACAACGCCGAAGGCGAAGGACTGGGCGTCACCGTACATGATCTGGTGCCATTCCGGCCGCCAATACTCCACGAAAAAACGATCCGGATCGGTCGGGTAGGGCGCGGTGATCCAGCGCGGCGATCCTGATTCCCAGCCCGGCTGCCAATAATAGCGATAGTTGGCGGCGGTGCCGATATCCATGCGGGCCAAGACCAGGCGTTTGGCGCCCAACTTCTTGTATTTCATGGTCTCGATGGCGCGTCTGGAAAAAGGTTTACGGCCGTGGAACACATCCACGATCAAAATGTCGTAGTTCGTGTCGTGCATTTTCAGCGCGAATTCGACCTCAAGCCCGAATGGCGTGCTGTCGGCGATGTAAAGGAAGTTTCGGGCCTTATCCATGGACAGTATGTTTGATCCGTTTTCACGAAACGGTCGGCGTGGATAGGGGGGTAGACTGTTCAGTTCCGGCAACGGCTTATGGGCGATGAACGGCAGATAGCCGTTTTTCCGGCTCTGCCGCAGCAGGCGGTCGACGGTCTTGCGATCGCGCGTATATTCCATGCTCAACAATCTGATCCGGTTGCGCTTCGCCAGCGCGGTCAAGCGATCGAACTCGGCCCTGGTTTCTTTGCTGGTCGGCTGTCCGAAGGCTTCGAACCCGTAGGTCAGCCCGTCTTGAATGACGGCGTCCAGGCTGAGCATGTAGCCTCGCGCGGGAAAAACTTTGCGCTTATCCACCTCGTCAATTTTCTCCAGCAGCCCCAAACCGTTATGCGTCATGACGACGAAGCCGGGATTTCGCGACCTGGCGAACTGGGCGATGTTCATGATCAGCTTGCGCATTTCTTGGCGGAAATCCGTCAGCCTGCCGAGAACCGGGGCCGCTGGCGCGGTCGGGTCCGGAACCAGCTCCTCACCCTGCACGCGGACGGCGCCGTCGCCGCCGCCCGGAGCCTGTGCCGCGGCGGGAGAAAGCAAAAGCGCCGTGCCGATCACAGCGCAAGCGGCCGTGATCCACGACGGACCGGTCCGCCACCGGCGGCGGGGCAAGGCCCGCAGGGTGGATTGACTCATATTGGAACAACCAGCATGCATCGCGCCGATACGCTAGACGACAAGGGTTAATCAGACCTTAGCCCTTATACCACGGTTTAAGGTGACTGGGGGGTGACTGGAAAGCGATGCTGGGCGCTTGTTGTCAGGGGCGCGAGGCTTTCTGCGCTCGGATCCGGCCATGCTCCATGCGCCCGCTTGTCCCGAATTCCGACCGGGGGTAAATTCGCGCCATGAAACCGCTCTTTCGGCCGTCGGCCTGCCCCCATGACTGCCCCAGTACCTGCGCGCTCGAGGTCGAGGTGCTGGACGACGGCAGAATCGGGCGGGTGCGCGGCAACCCGCGCAATGACTACACGGCCGGGGTGATCTGCGCCAAGGTCGCGGCCTACCGTGAACGGGTGCACCATCCGGACCGTCTGATGACGCCGTTGCAACGGGTCGGCGCCAAGGGCGACGGTGAGTTCCGGGAGATCACCTGGGATCAGGCGTTGGACGAAGCCACGGAAGCGATTGAACGCGCGCGCGCGCGGCATGGGGCTGAGACGGTTTGGCCCTATCATTTCGCCGGCACCATGGGTCTGGTCCAGCGCGACAGCATCCATCGCCTGCGCCACGAGTTCGGGTTTTCGCGCGAACACGAAACGATCTGCGTGACCACGGCCTGCAACGGCTGGCTTGCCGGCGCCGGCCGGATATGGGGCGTCAACCCCAAGGAAATGGCGCTGTCCGACCTGATCGTCGTATGGGGCTGCAACCCAGTGTCGACCCAAGTCAACGTGATGACGCACGTTGCCCGGGCGCGCAAACGGCGCGGCGCCAAACTGGTCGTGATCGACCCCTATCGCACACCAACGGCGGAAGTTGCCGACATTCACATCGCGCCCAAGCCCGGCACCGACGGCGCCCTGGCCTGCGGCGTGATGCAGGTGTTGTTCGACGAGGGCATGGCCGATTGGGATTACATGCGGGCTTATACGGACTGTCCGGAACGTTTGCAGCAACACCTGAGCAGCCGGACGCCGGAATGGGCCGAAGCGATCAGCGGCGTTCCGGCCGAGGAGATTCGCGCCTTCGCGCGGCTTTACGGCCGGACGGATCGGGCCTTTCTGCGCATCGGCTACGGGTTCACGCGATCGCGCAACGGTGCCGCCAACATGCATGCGGTGAGTTGCCTGCCGGCCGTGACGGGCGCCTGGAAGCACGAAGGCGGCGGCGCGTTGTATTCCAACCGCGAGGTCTATGGCGTCGATCAGACCTTGATCCGCGGCCTCGACCGGATCGATCCCGAAACCCGGGCGCTGGATATGTCGCGCATCGGCCCCATTCTGACGGGCGAACAGGACAGCCTTCTGGGTGGGCCGCCGGTCACGGTCCTGTTTACGCAAAACATCAATCCGGCGGAGGTCGCGCCGGAAACCGTCAAAGTTATTGACGGAATGAAGCGGGACGACCTCTTCACCTGCGTCCATGAGCAGTTCATGACCGCGTCGGCCAAGCTGGCGGACATCGTCTTGCCGGCGACCATGTTCCTGGAGCATGCCGATATGTACCAGGGCGGCGGCCATGTCTACCTGCAGGTCCACAAACCGTTGCTCGACGCGCCGGGTGATTGTCGTTCGAACGTCGAAGTGGTCAACGCGATCGCCCGCCGGCTGGGCAGTGACTACCCGGCTTTTCATATGACGGCTTGGGAATTGATCGATGACGCGCTCCGGCGCAGCGGCCGGCCCGACGCCGAACAGCTTTACGAAGATGGTTGGATCGATTGTTCGAAACCGTTTGACGAGGCCCATTTTCTGGACGGGTTTGGGCACGCCGACGGCAGGTTCCATTTTGCCGCCGATTGGTCGCAGCTGGGCGCGGAACACGGCGCCATGTCCGCCCTGCCGGATCACTTGGCGGTGATCGATGGGGAAAGCGACAAGCACCCCTATCGCTTGGTGGCGGCGCCGGCCAGGCGGTTTCTCAACACTTCGTTCACGGAAACGCCTTCGTCCCAGGCCAAGGAAGGACGCCCGACGGCTTTGGTCCATCCCGACACCTGCCGGAATCTGGGGCTGACCGAGGGCGACCGGGTCCGCCTGGGTAATGAACAGGGCAGTGTGGTGGTTCACGCCCGGCCGTTCGACGGCCTGCAACGGCGTACCGTCGTCGTCGAAGGCATCTGGCCCAACGAGGCCTTCGAGGAAGGGGTCGGCATCAACGTCCTGACCAGTGCCGATCCGGCCCTACCGGGCGGCGGCGCGGTGTTCCACGACACCGCCGTCTGGCTGCGCCCGGCCTAGACGGGGATGGCCAGGATGATCGACCCTTCGACCGACGGCCGATCCGACGGGCGTCCGTCCGATGGCCCATCAGACGTGGCCGGCATGCCGGCTCATGTGATCGTCGTCGGCAACGAAAAGGGCGGCAGTGGAAAATCAACCACGGCGATGCACCTGGCGGTCGGGCTGATGCGGGGCGGCGCGGATGTTGCCGTGATCGACACGGACCTGCGTCAGGGCAGCCTCCGGCGGTTCATCGAAAACCGCCGCGCCTATGCACAAACCATCAGCCAGACCGTGCCGATCCCGGCCTATTACGAAGCCCGCGGGCCCGTGCCGTCGGAGGCCCGTGATGCGCCCGGCACCGCGGCCGATCCCGATCAGGGCGGCGCCGACACCGCGGCTGGATTGGACGCGCTGCTGGCATCAGCTTGCGCCCGGCACGGCCTGGTGATTATCGACACACCGGGCAGCGCCACCGCAGTATCGGAAGCCGCCCACGGTTTCGCCGATACCTTGGTGACCCCCCTGAACGATAGTTTCGTCGATCTTGACGTGCTCGCTCGCATGGATATCCGCGACATGTCGATCGAGGCGCCCAGCCAGTACGCGGAAATGGTTTGGCGCCAGAAGATCGCCCGGGCCCGACGCGACGGCGGCAACCTGGACTGGGTCGTCTTGCGCAATCGCCTGAGCCCCCTGGATTCCCGAAATCGACGCGAGATGGAGAAGGCGCTGACGGCGCTGGCGACGCGGATCGGGTTTCGTTTCCTGCCCGGGTTCGGGGAGCGGGTCATTTATCGCGAACTGTTCCTCGCCGGATTGACGATCATGGACATCCGCGAGACCGCCACCCAGGAAGAGCTTTCCATGTCGCATATCGCCGCCCGCCAAGAGGTTCGCGGCCTGATTGAGGCCCTGCGTCTGCCCGCCCGGGTGACTGCCCACGGGACTGCCGGTCCCGAGGCGACTGGCGACTAACATCGGAAATACCTATCTTTGGGGGCGATGCGATGGATGTGCGGCCCCTTGGCCGATCTCGGATGAGGATCGATGTCCGACGACAAGAAGTTAAGCAAACGCAGCAGCGGCGGGGCCGAGGTCCGGGCCTTTCTGGACAAGGTCGCGCGCACGCCGGCCATGGGCCAGGCGGCGTTTTCCGCCGAGCGCGGGCGTGGGCGCCTGATGTTCGCGCTCGACGCCACGGCCAGCCGCCAACCGACATGGGATCGAGCGGCGCAGTTGCAGGGCGAGATGTTCCGGGCGACGACGGCGCTTGGCGGATTGGACGTGCAGTTGGCGTTCTTCCGCGGGTTTGGCGAATTCAAGGTCAGCAAGTGGACCGGCGAGGGGGCCGAGATGTTGCGCCTGATGACGTCGGTTTTCTGCCTTGCCGGTGAAACCCAGATCGGCAAGGTGTTGAAACACGCAATCGCCGAAACCAAGCGCCGGCGGGTGAACGCATTGGTCTACGTCGGCGATAGTTGCGAGGAAGACATCGACGCCCTTGGCAAGTCGGCCGGCGAACTGGGGCTCCTGGGGGTCCCCGTTTTCATGTTCCACGAGGGCGGCGATCCCATGGCGGCCTTCGGATTCCAGCAGATCGCCAAGCTGACCGGCGGCGCCTATTGCGCCTTCGACGGATCCAGCGCCGAGACCTTGAAAGACCTCTTGTCGGCCGTTGCGGTTTATGCGGCGGGCGGACACAAGGCTCTCGAACACCACGCGAAAACGCGGGGCGGCGAGGTCCTGCGCATCGCCCGCCAGATCAAGGGCGGATAGCCCGTGTCGACGGTATTCGTCGGGGTTTTCGTCCTGATCGGGTTGCTGCTGTTGGCCCAATGGTATGCCTCGGCGCCTCTCGGATCGGTGAAGAAGTTCCTGAAATGGGGTTTGATCGTTGTTGGCGCGGCGGTCGCCCTTTTCTTCATCCTGTCCGGCAAATGGTTGTGGGCGTTCGTCGCGTTGCCGACCTTGATTCCCTTGATCCTGCGGGCGCGAACGGCGGCGCGCATGGCCAAGAACTACGCCCGCATGTCCCAGGCCAACGCCGGCTTCGCCAATGCGGGGGAAACGTCCGAAGTCAAGACCCGCTTCCTTGAGATGACTTTGGATCACGACACCGGCGAAATGATGGGCATTGTCGTCGAAGGCCCGTACAGCGGATGGTCATTGTCGGATCTGTCCCTCGAACAACTGATGGCATTGTGGAAACTGTGTCGCCAGGAAGACGAGGCCTCGGTTCAGGTGCTCGAGGCCTTCCTCGACCGCAACACGCCCGATTGGCGCGATTTCGCCCGCAGAAGGTGGGGCGCCGACCCGGATGAGCCGCCCGGTGCGGGACCGTCCGGCGGCGGCGGTGGGGGGACAGCCGCGGGCGGCATGACCCGGGAACAGGCTTTGTCGGTTCTCGGGCTTGAGGAGGGCGCCAGCCGCGATGAGATCAAGGCCGCCTATCAACGGATCATTTCCGGCCTGCATCCGGACCGAGGGGGGTCGGACTATCTGGCGGCCCAGGTCAACGAGGCCAAGGCGGTCCTGCTCGGCGACTGAACGTGGCGATCGGGCCGCGGTGTTGACGATTCGTGTTACGGTCCGGTGACAGACCGCCGGTCGTCGGTTGCGGATGATCGGGGGCGCGGCGCATTTCCGGGATTCACGCGGGCCGGTTGCGGGCGCCCGGGGCCTGTGGCACAAAGAGGCAATCCGATGCGGCCCGTTCAAAAAAAGGCCGCCCGGTCGCCGCTTGGCGATCGACCGTTCAGTAAGCGCCCGCCGCGAGTCATTTCATGAACGCACCCGTCAAGAAGGCCGTCCTTCCCGTCGCCGGGCTTGGTACACGGTTCCTGCCGGCGACCAAGGCGATGGCCAAGGAAATGCTGCCGATCGTGGATAAGCCTTTGATTCAATATGCGATCGAGGAGGCGCGCGAGGCCGGAATCGAGGATTTCGCCTTGGTCACGGGCCGCGGCAAGACGATCATGGAAGACCACTTCGATCATGCGGTCGAACTCGAACAGGTGCTGTCGGAACGGGGAAAGACGGCCGAACTGGAGATCGTCCATGAGGCCATGGTGCCGCCTGGCCACATGGCCTATGCCCGACAGCAGAAGCCGCTTGGCTTGGGCCATGCTATCTGGTGCGCTCGGCAATTCGTCGCCGGCGCGCCGTTCGCCGTGCTGCTGCCGGATGACTTGGTCAAGGCTGAACCGGGATGCCTCAGCCAAATGATGGCCGCCTATGACGAAGTCGGCGGCAACATCGTCGCCGTCGAAGACGTTCCCCGGGAACAGACCAACAAATACGGCATTCTCGATGTCGAGATGGACGACGGGCGGCTGGCGAAAGCCCGGGGTTTGGTCGAAAAGCCGGATCCGGCCGACGCGCCCTCGACATTGTCGATCATCGGGCGCTATATCCTTCAGCCGCAGGTTTTCGAGCATTTGGACCGCCATGAGAAAGGCGCCGGCGGCGAGATCCAATTGACCGACGCCATGGCCAAGACCTTGGGCGACGTGCCGTTCCATGGCCTTCGCTTCCAGGGCAAGCGGTTCGATTGCGGCTCGAAGTCAGGTTTCATAGAGGCCAACGTGGCCTTCGCCCTTGATCGCCATGACATTGGTGCCGAGGTGCGCGCCGCCCTGGCGGACTATTTCAAGACTTAAGGATTTTCCAAAATGCATGTTGCCGTTGTCGGTACCGGGTACGTCGGTTTGGTGTCGGGGGCCTGCTTTTCCGAGTTTGGCCACCATGTGACCTGCGTCGATATGGACGCGAACAAGATAGAAAGCCTGAACCGGGGTGAAATGCCGATTTATGAACCGGGTCTGGCGCGCCTGGTTGAGACCAATGCCGGGGCCGAGCGATTGTTTTTCACCACCGATCTGCAGGAGGCGGTGAAGGCGGCGGACGCCGTGTTCATCGCGGTCGGCACGCCATCTCGGCGCGGCGACGGCCATGCGGATCTGACCTACGTTTACGACGCGGCTCGGGAGATCGCCCAGGCGTTGGATGGCTATACGGCGATCGTCACCAAATCGACGGTGCCCGTGGGCACCGGCGCCGAAGTCGCGCGGATCGTCCAGGAAGCCCGTCCGGACGCCGAATTCGACGTGGTTTCGAACCCGGAATTTCTACGTGAAGGGGCCGCCATCGAGGACTTCATGCGGCCCGACCGGGTTGTCATCGGCACCGATTCCGAACGCGCCCGCGAGGTCATGCGCGAGCTGTACCGGCCGCTTTATCTGATCGAAACACCCATCGTGTTTACCCAGCGGCAAACCTCCGAACTGATCAAATACGCGGCCAATACCTTCCTGGCGACAAAGATCACTTTTATCAATGAAATTGCTGATTTGTGTGAAGTTCTTGATGCAAATGTTCAAGACGTCGCCAAGGGTATCGGGCTTGACGGACGGATCGGCCGAAAGTTCCTGC
>JANQIJ010000265.1 GCA_028282185.1 Rhodospirillales bacterium | reverse complement strand
GTCCCTCAGAAACGGCTGCGCCAGCAGGTAGCGGGTTCCGGGGCCCACGGGCGGCAACTCACCGGCTTTCCGGGGCGGCAGGAAATCGACCTCGGAAATCCCCATGGCGTCGAACAGGCGGCGGAACTGATCCTCGACCACGTCGGCCAGGGCGCCGACGACAAGCAAGCGCTCCGGCCCCTCATCAGCCATTGGAATCCCGGGCGGCATCTCGGGCACCAAAGCCGCCAGACAGGCGTCCTCGCCCTCGGTGAAGGTCGTCTCGATTCCGCTGCCGGAATAGCTCAATACGCGGACGTCCGGCATATATGTCTGCGACAACTTCTCGGCGGCGCGGCCCAGGTCCAGCTTGATGACCTCGGACGGGCAGGACCCCACGAGGAACAGCAGCTTGATGTCCGGGCGGCGGTCCAGAAGCCGGGCCACGTTGCGCTCGAGCTCTTCGTTCATATCCGCGAGTCCGGCGAGGTCCCGCTCGTCGATGATGGCCGTGGCGAAGCGCGGTTCGGCGAAGATCATCACGCCGGCCGCCGATTGGATCAAATGGGCGCAGGTCCTGGAACCGACCACCAGGAAAAAGGCGTCCTGAATCTTCCGGTGCAGCCAGATGATGCCCGTCAGGCCGCAAAAGACTTCCCGCTGACCGGTTTCCTTCAGAACGGACAACTCGCCGCTTTCGGCGGTCGATGTGTCGGACCGCGGTTGATCGAGGGCGTTCATTCCGCCGCCTCCATCAGCGCGCCGGATGGCTGATGCTGCAACCGGGCGGCCCGCATCTTGATCAGGAACTGGGCCGCGTTGACGACGTAGACCGCATAGGCCGCGAGCGCCAGATACATCAGCTGCGCCGGCGCCAAGGCGTCCGTCGCGAGCGCCACCAGATAGGCCGTGTGCAGCGCGATCACCAGCATGGAAACCACGTCTTCCCAGAAGAAGGCGGGCGCGAACAAGTATTTGCCGAAGACGACCTTCTCCCAAATCGAGCCGGTGACCATGATGGCGTAGAGGAACAATGTCTTGATCACCACCGAGGCATTGGCCCAGGCCAGGCCCTCGCCCGTGACGAGATAGCCGATGACCAGATAGAGGCTGACCGCGAACACCGCGAACTGAGCCGGCGCCAAGATGCCTTGAACCAGCGTCCAGGGCGTGGCGTCGCGGCGCACCCGTTCCTCAGGCGAGTAAACCAGGGTTTCGGAACCGCGCCGTCCTGCACCATCCGGCCCCCGCAAATCCGGCAGAACTCGGCGGTTTGCCGCGGTGGTGGACCAAGGGCAAGTGTCAAACCAAGCTAAAGCATTGTCCAAAAAAGACGATTTTTTGTTTGTCAATGACATTTGACACCCTGGCAATCGAAAGCGCATGATTGGGGATGGCGGCAAGTCAAGAACGCCGAGACAGGCGCAGCCGTCATGGGAGGAACCTCATGGCCATTCCGGTGCGCAAGACTGATCACTGCATCGATCCCCATCCCGAGAGAGTGTTAACGAATCTAATCTGCAGGCCCAGATGTGTCAATAAAAGTTTACGTATAATTTCATTGACAACTCTCTCGGGTGACGGTTTCATGAAAGTGTCTGTTTCATCAGATGAGCCAACCAGGAATCCGGATGTCCCTGAGATTTTCCCAATGGTCGACAAGTGCGGCGCTGACAGGAAACACGTTCCGGCGCGGAGCCATAACCGCGCCAGTTGCGTTAGGGAGGGACGAAGACATGGATGGTGTAAAACGGTTTGAGACCAGTCAGACCCGCGGGCTGGACGAGGAGTTAAGCGAAACAAGCATGTCGCGGTTTACTGAGAAGCCGCCGGACACGAGTGAGTGCGGGCAGATTATGGAAGACCTCTCGGTCTTCCTTCGCAAAACGATCGAAGGGGAAATCATCCCGCGGCTCATGATCTCCCACAATGGGCTCGACACGTCCTTCCGCGACGGGCGATCTGAAAACTGGTCTCCCGGGGCGAAAGAGATTGAAGAGTTCGCCACCATCCTGCTGAACGACGCTGAAGACGCGGCGATCCAATACATTGAGCAATTGGTCAAACAGGGCGTGCCCCTGGAAGATATCTATCTGGCACTGTTGGCGCCGGCGGCCCGGCTGCTCGGCGACTGGTGGACCAAGGACAGATGTCATTTTGTCGATGTGACCATCGGCTTGGCCCGGCTCGAACACCTGCTGCATCTCTTCAGCGCTGAATTCGAGGGCACCGTCAACGAACAGACGCCAGGGTCGGCGTTGTTCTCGGTATCGAAGGAAGAACAGCACACCTACGGCATATTCATGCTGTCCGAGTTCTTTCGCCGTGACGGCTGGTCGGTGTGGTGCGGCGCACCCCGCGATCGCGACGAGGTCGCCCAAATCGTCAGCGAACACTGGTTCGATGTCGTCGGATTGTCCTTGAGCCGGGAATCCCTGCTGGACGACCTGCGTGAGGACATTATGAGCATTCGAGGGGCGTCAAAAAATCCATCCACCACGGTCATGGTCGGGGGTCGGGCGTTTTCCGACAACGTAGATTTGGTGACAGCGGTCGGCGCAGATAAATTCGCCGCGGATGCAAAGACGGCCGTTCAGGCCGCGAAAAAACTTGTCGATTTACCCAACACCGGATGCTAACAACAGCCTAATTGGGTCAATCGAAAGTTACACATCAAGCTATTAAGCTTGATGGACACAAGGAACGGTCATTCAAGATGGACGTTCGAAGCGAAAGTCCCGGACGCACGCCGTTCAGGAATCCCGAACGCAGCATCGGGATTCTGAGCGCGACGGCGGCGGCCGTGATCATCGCCGCAGCGGCGGATATTGCCTTGGTCATCGACGACGACGGCGTCATCAAAGACCTATCGGTCGCCAGTCGGGCCCTGCAAGACGAGGGCTTTGGCGATTGGGTCGGGCGCACCTGGTCGGAAACCGTAACGGTCGAAAGCCGGCAAAAAGTCCAGGACCTGATGCGGGACGCCGGGCAAGCCGGCATCGAACGCTGGCGGCAAGTCAACCACCCGACGGGCACGGGCATCGACGTACCGGTCAATTATTTGATGTTCCGACTTGAGGATGGCGGCCCCTACCTGGCCTTGGGGCAGGAACAGATGGCCGTCGCCAAGCTGCAGCAACGGCTGATCGATGCGCAACAAGCGGTCGAGCGAGAGTATTCCCGGCTCCGTCACGCGGAAACCCGCTACCGCCTGCTGTTCAAGGAGACCTCCGAACCGACGTTGATCGTCGACGCGTCGACCCTGAAAATCCGGGAGGCCAACGACGCCGCCGTCGCCTTGATGGGCGAAGCGGCGAACAAGCTCGCAGGCCGGTCCCTGCTCACCCGGTTCGAGACGTCCTCACGCGGCGCGGTCGAGGGCTACTTGAGCGCAATTCTGTCGTCAGGCCGCAAGGATCCCGCCTCGGCGGTGATCTCGAAGGGCGGGCCCACCGTTGCCGTGAAGGCGTCGGTGTTTCGCCAGGACCGGGCTTCCCTGTTCCTTGTCCGATTGACAGCAGACACCGTCGCTGAGGACATACCATCAGAGGCCGGAAACTCCTTGGCCCAGTTGGTTGACCAGGTACCCGACGCCTTCGTCGTGACGGATTCGTCCCTGCGTGTTCAGACGGCCAACCAAGCCTTCGCCGACATTACCCAAATCGCCAGCACGGAACAGGCCGTCGGCCAGCCGCTTGGATCCTGGCTGGGGCGCAGCGAAGTGGACATGAACGTTCTGGCAAAGAACCTTCAAGACCATCAGTCCGTGCGCCGCTTTGCGACCACCATGCGGGGCGAACTGGGCGGCACGGAGCAGGTCGAGGTTTCGGCTGTCGCGGCGCCTGACGGCGAGGCGCCCTGCTACGGGTTTTCGATCCGGCCCGTCGGGTCGGCCGGCGAACCGGCGCACGGCGGCGGCGACGGCGACCTCCGGCGGTCCGTCGAAAAGCTGACCGAACTGGTCGGCCGCGTGCCGCTCAAGGAAATCGTCCGCGAAACGACGGACATGATCGAGCGGATGTGCATCGAGGCCGCGCTCGACATCACGGGGGACAATCGCGCATCGGCCGCGGATGTCCTGGGGCTCAGCCGTCAAAGCCTCTATGTGAAGCTGCGCCGCCACGGCATGGGCGATATCGACAACGGCTGAAACGGCGGATTTCCGGCACTTTCAACCTTCTTTGCGGCCTTCTCGGAATGTAAAAATAAATTGACATTTAATAGTGTCAATTTAATTATACATCATGGTTTATCCGGCGCCATCGGCCGTGCTTCAGTTGCTCAAACCGATCACTTGGTTTGCGCCCATGTGGGCGTTTGCCTGCGGCGCGGTTTCCGCCGGATTCTCCACGGATGGGCGCTGGCCGGCGATTATCGCGGGCGTGTTTCTGGCGGGACCCCTGGTCTGCGCCACCTCGCAGGCCGTCAATGACTGGTTCGACCGTCACGTGGACGCCATCAACGAGCCGGACCGCCCGATCCCGTCGGGCCGAATCCCCGGCAGATGGGGCCTGACCATCGGGCTCATGTGGACGGGACTGTCGTTGGTCGTCGCCTGGTTCATCGGCCCCTGGGTTTTCCTGGCCGCCGTCGTCGGCCTGGCCTTCGCCTGGGCCTATTCCGCGCCGCCGCTCAGGCTCAAGCAAAACGGCTGGTGGGGCAACGCGGCGGTGGCCATCTGCTACGAGGGTCTGCCCTGGTTCACAGGCGCCGCCATCATGGCCGCGACCCTGCCCGACGCGAAGGTTCTGGTGGTCGCCCTGCTCTACAGCATCGGCGCCCACGGCATCATGACACTCAACGATTTCAAGGCCATCGAGGGGGACCGCAAGCTCGGCATCCGGTCCCTGCCGGTGCAGATGGGGGTGGCGCGCTCGGTGCGCTTCGCCTGCGGCGTCATGGCCGTCCCACAGATGGTCGTGATCGGCCTCTTGGTCCATTGGGGTCTGGCCTATTACGCCCTGGGGGTCGCCGCGTTGCTGGTGGCGCAATTTGCCTTGATGCCCCGGCTTTTGCGCGACCCGGAAAAGGAAGCGCCCTGGTACAACGCCACGGGCACCACCCTCTACGTTCTCGGCATGCTGGCCACCGCCTTCGGCATGGGCGGACTGACCGGCGCGGGCATTTGAGCGGGAGGCTGACGGCATGACACAGGCAGCGCTGGCGCCCCTCGGTTGGTTGGGCATTATCCGCTTCGGCCTGGGCCAGACGGCCATTGGCGCCATCGTCGTGTTGACGACCTCGACCCTCAACCGGGTCATGGTCGTGGAACTGGCGCTGCCGGCCATGGTGCCGGGGGCGCTCGTCGGATTCCATTACGCGGTCCAGATGCTGAGGCCACGATGGGGATACGGCTCGGACGTGGGTGGCCGCCGCACGCCCTGGATCATCGGTGGCATGCTGGTCCTGGCCGCCGGCGGCACCCTGGCCGCCGCGGCGACCGCCTGGATGACGACGCATCCGGCGGCGGGCCTGGTGCTCGCCGTCATCTCCTTTGCCTTGATCGGGGTCGGGGTCGGCGCCGCCGGCACCTCGCTTTTGGT
>JANQIJ010000199.1 GCA_028282185.1 Rhodospirillales bacterium | reverse complement strand
CGTGGTGTTCAACAACGCCGGCGCCAACGCGCCGGGCGTGCCCTTGGAAGACCTGGAAATCGCCAAGTGGCGCCAGGTCGTCGACGTCAACCTGACCGGCGCGTTCCTCTGTATCCAGGCGGCCTTCCGGGTGATGAAGGATCAGGATCCCCGGGGCGGCCTGATCATCAACAATGGGTCAATCTCAGCCCACGCGCCGAGACCCGATTCCATTCCCTATACGGCGACCAAACATGCCGTCACCGGCTTGACCAAGACGGCGTCCCTGGACGGCCGCAAATACGACATCGCCGTCAGCCAGATCGACATCGGCAACGCCGTGTCGCCGATGACCGAACGCATGACCGACGGCGTCCGTCAGGCGGACGGCACGATCAAACCGGAACCGCGCATGCCGGCGGAACAGGTGGGCGCGGCCGTCCTGTTCATGGCTGAACAGCCGCTCGGCACGACGGTCCAGTTCCTGACCATTCAGGCGACCAAGATGCCCTGGATCGGTCGCGGCTGACCGGACCGCCGCCCCTGATCGAGACGCATTGGGCCGAAGCGCCCCGGATCGTCGTTCCGGGCAGGCCTGTCGGATACTAGTAGATGACCACGCGGCAGCACGCGCGCGGCGGCGCGGCGGCGATCCAAAGTCGATGGGTGAACGTAACATGAGCATCCGTCAACGATACGAGCCGCAATCATGTCTTACACCTGCGAAACCTGCGACACCCTGCCCGCCCCCCTGTCCGGGGCGACCAGCATCTACTTCTGGCCGCCACAACCCCACACCCAGGCGAAACTGCAGCGTGCCGCCAAGCGCATTGGTGGCTTTACGCGGATCGACGGCGGGATTTGCGTGCCTGTTTCCGACGACAACCTGGGCCGCCTGTTCCAAGAGATCGAGGAAAGCCTCACCCTGTCAGAGCAGACGGATACGCGCTGCCTGACCGGCGACCTGGAATCAGGGCCGCCGACGATGGCTGATTTCGCCAAGGTCACCAGCCTGCGTCGGGCGCTGGCGCTTCACGGGGCCCGCTGGCTCCGTGACGTTCTGGCGGAGGACCGCCTCGACACCCTGTTTCAACCGATCGTCCATGCCCGCCAAACAAACCGACCGTTCGCCCATGAATGCCTGTTGCGCTGGCGCGACGAGACCGGCCGCCTGACCGCACCGGGCAAGCTATTTGATACGGCGCGGGATGCAGATTTGTTGTTCCAGTTGGACCGCAAGGCACGCGAAGTCAATATCCGCAACGCCGCCCGCGCCGACGTTCGTTCAAGAATTTTCGTCAACTTCACGCCATCATCGATCTATGACCCCGTGAACTGCCTGCGTGCGACCATGGCGATCATCGATGAAGAACGCATCGAGCCCGATCGCGTGGTCTTCGAGATCATTGAAACGGATAAGGTCCAGGACATGGACCATCTGAAATCCATTCTCGACTATTACAAAGACCACGGTTTCGGCGTCGCCTTGGATGACCTCGGCGCCGGGCATTCGACCCTACCCGTGCTTGGCGCCCTGCGGCCGGACTACGTGAAGTTGGACATGGGGATGGTGCGGGACGTGCATCTGGACCGCTTCAAATCCGAGATGCTGAAACGCGTTATCGAACTGTCGCAACAGTTCAATATCAAGGTCGTGGCCGAAGGCATCGAGGTTGTCGAAGAGGCCTCCTGGCTGATTAGCCAGGGCGTCGACTATCTTCAGGGCTATTACTTCCAGCGCCCCCAGGAAACGCCGGTCACCATCTTGGAGCGGCGCGACCTTTAAGCGCCGACCCGTTTCACCGCCCCATCAGATGGTTTCCGCGTCCATGCGGATCGCGCCGCAGGGGCATTCCTCGGCGCAGATGCCGCAGCCCTTGCAGTAATCGTATTTGAACTCGAACCGCTTTCCCGGGCCCAGCTTGGTCACCGCGTTGTCGGGACAAATACCGTAACAGGTATCGCATTCGAAGCAATTGCCGCAGCTCAGGCAGCGCCTCGCCTCGAACAGGGCGTTGTCCTCGGTCAGCCCCTGCAGCACTTCCTCGAACCCGTCCTGGCGGCGCACCAGGTCCAGGGCCGGTTGCTGGGTTTGCGGCGCGTCGTCGTAGTACCATGTGTTCAACAGATCAAAGGCCGCGATTTCGGCCTTGGGCGGCGCGTCGTAGGTTTTGCCGCGCAACCAGGCGTCGATGTTGCGCGCCGCCTTCTTGCCATGGCCAACGGCGACGGTGACGGTGCGCTCGGACGGCACCATGTCGCCGCCGCAGAACAGACCGGGCCGCCCGGTCATCATCTGCGGGTCGACCTGGACGACCCCGTCGCGGGCAACCTCGACACCGTCCAGGTTTTCCATGAACGAGGTATCGACATCCTGGCCCAGGGCCAGGATCAAGGTGTCGGCCTCCAGTTCCTCGAATTCGCCGGTCGGCTGCGGCCGGCCGGTGTCGTCGATCTCCATCTTCTCGACGGTGAAGGTGGTTTCGTCGATCTGCTTGATGGTCCGTAACCAGTGGATCATCACACCTTCTTCCTCGGCCTCGGTGGCCTCGAAATCGTGCGCCGGCATTTCCTTGCGTGACCGGCGATAGACGATCATCGCCTCGTCGACACCAAGGCGCTTGGCCGTCCGGGCCGCATCCATGGCCGTGTTGCCGCCGCCATAAACGATCACCCGGCGGCCCAGTTGCGGCGGTTCTTCCCCAGCCTCCATTTGCCGCAGCACGGTCGCCGCGTCGAGGATCTTGCCCGCCGCATGGGCCATGCGGTGACGATCCGCGAGGCCGGCCCCATGGCCGGCGGGATGATGCGTTTCGGCATCCCCAAGTACCGCCTGCCGCGCGACGTGCTGGATTATGAAATTCAGCGCATCCTCGACATGGGGGTCGACCTGGAACTGAACACCAAGGTCGACGACACCGACGCCGCCTTTGGGAAAGACGGCGTCG
>JANQIJ010000189.1 GCA_028282185.1 Rhodospirillales bacterium | reverse complement strand
CAATGCATGGGCAGCACGTCCTTGGGCGGCAGCAGGAAATTCATGATCGAGAAAACCGACTTCTTGATCTCACCGGCGTATCGCGAGCCGCCGATGATGATCATGCGGCGCGACAGGTGGACGACGATGAAGGTGCCCGACGCGGTGCCGTCGGTTTCGGGGTCGGCCTCCAGCGACGGTGCTTGAATGACCGTAAACTCCGGTTCGAAATCGTTCAGGTCGGCCACGTCGGGCTGGATGAACATGTTGCGCGCGAACAGGTTGTGCCAGGCCTCTTCGGTGACCACCCGGACCTTGAGCCGATGGCCAGGATCGGCCCCGGCATGGCAGTCCTGCACAAAGGCGTCCCTGCCGTGATAATGGTTCAGCATCTTTTCCAACAGACCGTCGAAATGGGTTTCGGAAATCGGCCGGTTCACGGCACCCCACCAGATTTCGTCTTTCGATCCCGGCTCTTCGACGATGAAGCGGTCGTTGGGCGAGCGGCCCGTATGCTGTCCGGTCTCGGTGACGATGGCGCCGCCCGCCGACAGCCGGCCTTCGCCCCGGCGAATGGCTTCTTCCATCAGATGATGGGTCGACAGGTTCCATAGGGCGCGTTTGACGCCCGTCAGGCCGTGGCGTTCAAGCCCGTTCCGAGAAATGAAAGGTCCCACGCTCTCCACGATGCACTCCCTCGTTCGTTCTGATCAAATCCCGCCGTGACGCGGCGGCGTCACGCCCCGCGCGCGGATGAAAAAACACCTCCACGCCGCCCGCCACGACGGCACGGCGCGTCCTCGCCCAATGCGATCGAATTCAATTGAGTCCCTGCGGCTAAGCTTTCCTGCGTCCCTGCGAATCAAAGCCTGCGGAAACTTAGCGCCGCCGTCATCCGGGAGCAACATTCCTTTCGCATGAATGTCACGAAAATGCGCCCCGCCTGGCGCGTCCCGGGGCCGGGCCGGCGGTGCCGGCGGGTCACTCCTTGGCGGCTTTGCGCGCGCGGGCGGCAAGGGCGACCAAACGCGCCCGCATGGCACCGGGATCGGCGACCGGGCCGCGACCGCCGGTGGTCGCCGCATCGGCCGGAAAGTCCTCAAAGCTAAGTCGCGCCGGACTGCCGTCCCGCATCAAATCCAATCCCCAGGGATCGCAGGAGACCAGGCGCCAGCCCGTACCCTTGCGCCCGAGCAGGCGGTTGGCATAGAGGTCGATGGCATCGGCGTGATCGTCGTTCATATGGTCGACGATACCGTTCTCCGCCGTCTGCACGGCGCGGACTGCGGCCCTGGGCGTTGCCACCTGGCCCCATTTAAGCCATTGCGCCTTGGCGAAACCGCCGACGATATGCACCCGTTCGATCTCCATGACGTAGAACCCGAAGTCGCCGAAACCGGCATAGAATTCCGCTTCCGGGTGGCGGGCCAGGAAGCGGCGCCTGTGGCGCGGGCTTTTCGTCGGCTTGACGCGGCCAAGAAAGGTGGCCCGCGGACCCCGTTGCGGATTGCGCTTGGTCAGCGCTCGCTCGACCAGCAGCGATGCCTTGCCGTCCTTCTTGAGGTTGTTGGTATGGTCGGACAGGGTCGAAAACAAGAAGACCGGCCGGCCGTCCACGTCCGGCGCGTAGGTCGCCAACGACCCGTAGGGCCAGGCGTCGCGCCCGCGGAACGTGGTCGATAACACGCCGGCCCGTCCGTCGTAGAGCAGGCGTCGGGTCTCTGCGGCGGCGGCTTCGGCGGATTGCGCGGGTCTCGGCGGCATGCGGTGTCCTCGTTTGTGGGTTCTATTGGCAGCGGTTCCCGGCGTCTAGTCAGCGCCCATATGGCGGATTACCATGTCGCGCAGCGTGACGATACCCACCGGATGGCGATCCGCGTCGATCACCAGGGCCCGGGTCAGCTTGAACCGGGAGAGCATGCGCACGGCATAAACGATGTTCATGTCCGGTGCCAGTGTCAGCACCGGCTTGGTCATGATCTCGTAGACGTTGACACGATCGGGCGACAGGTTCTTGCCGATCACGTCGCTGGCGATATCGGCGACGGCGACGATGCCGTATTCATCCGAAACGTCGCGCCGTTCGACGACCAATGAACTGACCCGTTGATCGCGCATGATTTCGACCGCGTCCCGGGCCGTCGCCATGCTGGCGATCCGATGGATCGAGGTCGTCATCACGTCGGCGACCTTGACGTAGCTTGAAGTGTTCATAGGGCCTCCTCGATTTCCTGAATGATCGCTTCCTGCTGGCTTTTCAGGCCGACCGCGTCCTCGATCTCGACCTGAAATGCGATGCCGGTGCCGGGCTCATCGTCGAAGTTGCCGGCCCGGGCGACGGTTTCCAAGATTTCCCGGGCGATCGGCTGGGCGACCAACAGCAAGACCACGTCGCGCTGGCTCGCCAGGTCCAGGCCGAGGAAGGTTTTTTGCGGTTTCATGCCTTCGCCGCGCACGTTGGTGATCACGGTGGCTCCCGTTGCGCCGGCGTTGCGCGCCGATTCCAAGACCTGTTCCGTCTTTTCGTCGGCCACCAGGGCGACGATGAGTTTCAGGTTCATGGTCTGCTCTCCTCCTTTGCAGCGGTAATGCGGTTGGAGGCCGGTGTTGCCGCCTCCCTTTGGGCCTTTCGCGCCTTGAAACCGTATTCGACCACAAGGGCGTAACCGAGTACGGAAATGATCGGAAACACGGAAGCGAAAGCGATCAGGCCGAAGCCGTCGATCAGCGGGCTACGCCCGGGCACGGCGGCGGCCAGGCCGAGGCCCAGGGCGGCGACCACCGGCACCGTGACGGTCGATGTCGTGACGCCGCCGGAATCGTAGGCCAGCGGGACGATGTTCTTGGCCGCCTTCAAGGTCAACAGGATGACCGCGACGTAACCGGCCATGATGTAGAGCGGCAACGGCGTGCCGGTGACGATGCGGAAGGCGCCGACGGCGACACCGACGGCGACGCCGACGCCGACCGCCAGGCGCAGCGGCCAGGCACGGTAGGCGCCGGCGGAAACCTCTTCGGCCTTCAGCGCCACGGCGATCAACGACGGTTCCGCCACGGTCGTTGCGAAGCCGATGGCGGCGCCGAACACGTAGACCCAGAAATAATCCCGCCATTGAGGTCCGTCGGCGGGCACCGCCTGCCCGCCGTATATGAACTCCGGCGCGGTGAGCTGCTGGGCCATGGCCTGACCCAGGGGGAACAGGGCTTTCTCCAGGCCGACCAGAAACAGGGTCAAGCCGGCCAGGACGTATATGAAGCCCAGCGCCAGGCGTGTCGGATTCGGCGGCCGCCGGCGCAAAACCAGGATCTGAAAACCGAACAGGATGGCGATAATCGGCAGCACGTCGTTGACCGTTGCCAGGCCCGTCCAAAGGATATGCTCCATCAGTTCCATGGCTGACCGTCTTCTCCGTCCGCTTCAGATCACCATGCCGAAAACCAGCACGAACAGCATCGGCGTCAAACTGGCGAGGGCGATCAGGCCGAAACCGTCGATCATCGGGTTGCGTCCGCGGATTGACCCCGCCAAGCCGACGCCCAGCGCCGTGACCAGGGGCACGGTGATGGTCGAGGTCGTCACCCCGCCGGAATCGTAGGCCACGCCGATGATTTCTTCCGGCGCGGCGAAGGTCAGCGCGAGAACCCCGATGTAGCCGCCGATAATGATGTATTGGATCGGCCAACCCTTGAGAATTCGCAGCACGCCGATGACCAGGGCCAGGCCGACCGAGGCGGCGACCGTCAGGCGCAGGTGAAGCGCATAGTCGGCGCGCGCCGCCTGTGTGTCGTCGATCACTTGGGCCAGGGCCGCTGTGCGTGCGGCCTCGGCGGCGACGGCGATCAACGCCGGTTCGGCGACGGTCGTGCCCGCGCCCAGGCAGAAAGCAAAGGCGACCAGGGCGCTGAGGCTGCCCTTGCGGGCGAAGGCGTGGGCCATGGCCTGACCCAGGGGGAACAAACCCGTTTCCAGGCCCTGGACAAACAGGGTCAGGCCCAGGACGACACAGACCAGGCCGGCGGCGATCCCAACCATGTCGGGCAAGGGTTGCTGTAAGACCACCAGTTGGAAGAAGGCGACGACCAGGATGATCGGCGCCAGGTCTTTCAGGCTTTGCCCGCTGAGGCGCAGGAAAGATCGCAGGGACTTATCCATGGGGCGGCGCGTGTCATCCAGACATGTGGCGGGCCGGAACAGTCACAAACAGGCGATGACAGAACCGACCGCTCCCTGCTGTCCTAGCCGCCGGCGTGACCGCCCGCCTTGACCCAGGACAAGCGCGCCGGGTTTCTTGCCGGAATCGGGCGCAGGCGGCCATGGTGCCGCCGCGGTGGCCATCGCCGACCCGGAACAAGGCGGCCGGGACAGCAACCGTGATTAGGCAATCGCGCCCCATTGACGTTAAAATTATGCCACAAAGGGGCGCCATCACTTGTCTCTGCGACGGGACGCCCCCGGGTGCCCGCGTCTCGCGACCATCGCGGTCTGGCGCCCAAGGAGATCGACATGAACCAATCCATTGCCCTGGTCGACGACGATCAGAACATCCTGGCCTCCGTCTCCATGGCCCTTGAGGCCGAAGGTTTCGACGTCACGACCTACGCCGACGGGGCGGAGGCGCTCGATGGTCTCGGCAAGGCACCGGTCGACCTGGCGGTGCTGGATATCAAGATGCCGCGCATGGACGGCATGGAATTGCTGTCGCGGATCCGCGAACGGGACAACCTGCCGGTGATCTTCCTGACCTCCAAGGACGATGAGGTCGACGAGGTTGTCGGCCTGCGCATGGGCGCCGACGACTACATCAAGAAGCCGTTCTCCCAACGTTTGCTGATCGAACGCATCCGCGCCGTTTTGCGGCGCAAGGAACTGGCCGGAAAGGAGCCGGATTCCCAGGAAGTCGTGCGCCGCGGCGAACTTGTGCTGGACCCGTCGCGTCACCTTTGCGCCTGGAAGGGCAAGGAGGTCAACCTGACGGTGACCGAGTTTCTGATCGTCGAGGCCCTGGCCCGCCGGCCGGGCCACGTGAAGAACCGGGACCAGTTGATCGACGCGGCCTATGGTGAGCATATATACGTGGACGATCGCACCATCGACAGCCATATCAAGCGCTTGCGCCGCAAGTTTCGCGCGGTCGATGAGGGGTTTTCGGAAATCGAAACCCTTTACGGGATCGGTTACCGGTACAAGGCGGCATAACCCTCCCGGGCGTCCTGTGTAGTCCAGGCCGGATGCTGGATGCCACGATCAATCAGGGGGAATAGACGATCGACGGGAAACGCCACATCGACGACCCGGCAGACCGCCCCGGCGAAGACGAGCAGCGCCGGGCGTCCTCCGCCCCTGCCCAAGATACGGCGCCCCGTCCCGATCCCGCGACCCCGACCCGTGACGCGGCGGGTCGTTTCGAGGCTGCGCCCGACGCCGATTCCGACGGCGACGTCTCGGCCCCGGTCGCCGGGGCCGAGACCCGGGCGGGCGGGGGCAAGCGTCGCCTGATCTCGCCCATCTCCGTGCATATCCTGGCCATCAACATGCTGGCATTGTCGACCCTGGTGGCCGGCGTGCTGTACCTGGGCGACTATCGCCGCTCGCTGATCCAGGCCGAACTGGCGGCCATGGAAACCCAGGCCGAGCTGTTTGCCGTGGCCCTGGCCGAAGGCGCCGTGCAGCTCGACCAATCGTCGGAACAGCGCCTGGCCAGCGGCATCATGAACCAGATGCTGCGCCGCCTGGTCCAGGCCACCGGTACGCGTGCCCGGCTGTTCCACCGCTCGGGCGAACTGATCGCCGATTCCCGCTATTTCGGCCAGGCGGTGACCTCGGTCGAGGTCGAGGAGCTGCCGCCGCCGGGCGCCGAGAAAGGCACCGGCACCGCCGGTGCCCTGTTCGACGTCTACGATCGCCTGGTCCGCTGGCTGCCCGGCGCCTTGCCGTTGAAAAGCTACGAGGAAATCGCCCAACCCAATGCCGCCGATTATCCGGAAGTGATGTCGGCCTTGATGGGCGACGGGGCCAACATGGTGCGCGCTTATGAACAGGACAGCATGATGCTGTCTGTGGCCGTGCCGGTGCAGCGCTACAAACGCATTTTGGGCGCCCTGATGCTGACCAAGCCGTCCAACGCCATCGATCTGGCCCTGTTGGACGTGCGTCTGGATATCCTGAAGATTTTCCTGGTCGCCATCCTGGTCACCGCGATCTTGTCGATTTACCTTGCGCGCACCATCGCCCGGCCGGTCCGGCGCCTGGCCGCCGCGGCCGATAAGGTACGTCGTGATCACGGACGCGAGGACGAAATCCCCGACTTCACCCGGCGCAACGATGAAATCGGCGATCTCTCCCTGGCGCTGCGAGACATGACCCAGGCACTTTGGACCCGCATGGACGCCATCGAGCGGTTCGCCGCAGACGTTGCCCATGAGATCAAGAACCCGTTGACCAGCCTGCGCAGCGCCGTGGAAACGGCGTCCCGCGTCCAGGACCGGGACCGGCAGCAGAAATTGATGGCCATCATCCAGGACGACGTCGGTCGCCTGGATCGCCTGATCAGCGATATTTCCGATGCGTCGAGATTGGACGCGGAACTGTCCCGCGCCCATAAGGAGCCGGTCGACCTGGCGGCCATGCTGACGACCCTGGTGGACGTGCTGGGCGCGGCCGGCGACGGCCGATCGGCGCGCTTGCAGTTGGAACTGGTCGATCATCCCGTGTTGAACGTCTCCGGCATGGAAGGCCGCCTGGTCCAAGTGTTCCGTAACCTGATTTCAAACGCCCAGACCTTCAGCCCGCCGGGCGGGGTGATCCGCGTCACCGCGTCTCGTGACCGCCAGATGGTCCATGTCGCGATCGATGACGAGGGGCCGGGAATTCCCCCGGGTAAGGAAGAGGACATCTTCCAGCGGTTCTATACGGAGCGCCCCCAGGGGGAGAAATTCGGCACCCATTCGGGTCTCGGCCTGTCGATTTCGAAGCAGATCGTCGAGGCCCATGGCGGTCTGATCCGGGCGTCGAACCGGCAGGGTGCCGGCGGCCGCGTGTTGGGTGCGCGTTTTGTCGTCTGCCTGCCGGCGGAATAGACCTTGTATCCGATGGCCGCCTGACGGTCAGGTTGCGCGTTGCTCCGGCGCCGCGCCCGCCGCGTCCGGCAGGGCCAGCGATACCAGGACGGTATCCGCCGCCATCCGCCCGTCGACCCGGTCGCGCTTGCGGTGATCGGCGAGAACCTTGCGAAAGGTCCGCCAATTGGCGAGGACCACCGGCAGGCGGGCCAGGCCCGAAACCCGGCCCTCGCCGCGGACCAGGTCGCAGGTATGCTTCAAGGCCCGTTTCCACGGCCGCTTGGCGCGCGGCATCCAGGTTTCGAGCCGCATGCCGGTGACCCTTGCCAGTGTCTCCAGGGCCGAGATGTTCCACCGGGTCATGTGGTGCGGCGGCAGGTTCATGATGTCGTCGTGCAGGTATTCCCGGGACATGGGCGAATAGGGCAGGGAGAACAGCACCCGGCCGCCGGGCTTTAGCAGCCGTTTCACATCCGCCATCAGTGCCAGAGGCGCGGCCACATGTTCCAGGACGTGGCTTAGAACGACCACGTCCCAGGCACCCGCTTCACCGGCGACGATGTCTTCCAGGGCCGCCTGGCGCACGTCCAGGCCCCGGGCCCGAGCGGCCCGGGCCGAGGCCGCGCTCAGCTCGATCCCGGCGACATCGAGGTCCGGCACGGTGGCGATCTCGGCCAGGAAATCGCCCCGCCCGGCGCCAAGTTCCAACAGCGCCATCGGCCGCCCGGCGGCGGCCAGGATCGCTTTCATGCGGGTCCATTCCCAGCGATCCTGGGCGTGGTACTTGGTGAAACCGGTGAGCCAGCCGTAGAGCGCCGCGTCCCCCGCCGCCATGGGATCGGCAAAGACCAGGCCGCAGACGGTGCAGCCGGCGATGTCGTAGTCTCCAGGCACGGCGCCCGCCGGTGGCTTCTCGGCGAACACGGCGTAAAAACCGGCCGTGATCTCGTCGGCCGTGAGGCGGCGCTGGACTTGGCCGGGGCCGGCACAGATGGGGCAAGGCGCAGTCATCGCCGTCCTTATACACGGTGCGGAGGTCGGGATCAGTAGTTGACCGCCTCGCCCGAGCCGCCGTCGACCGCGATGCATTGCCCGGTGACCATGGCGGCCATCGGCGAACAGAAGAACAGCACCGCTTGGGCCAGATCCTCCGGCTCGACCAGGCGGCCCAAGGGGATTTCGCGGACCCGGTCGGCCACCGCCCGTTCCACGGAAACCTTCTTGTCCTCGGCCTCGCGGGTGAATATCTGCATCACCCGTTCCGTCGCGGTGAAGCCCGGATGCACGCAATTGACCGTGACCCCCCGGGGCGCCGCATGGCCGGCGAATTGCTTGGTGAAATTGGCGACGCCGGCGTTGACCACGCCGTTGGTGACGCGCAAGGGCGCGACGATGCGCGCCGTCATGCCGCCGATGTTGACGATGCGCCCGCCGCCGGCTTTCTCCATTTCCGGCAGGACCAGACGGGCCAGACGGATATAGGCCATCAGCTTGACGTCCAGGTGGTATCGGAAGGTCTCGTCGGTCTGTTCGTCGAACGGCGCCGCCGTCGAGGTTACGGCGTTGTTGACCAGGATATCGACCCGCCCGGCCCGACTCAGGGAAGTTTCGAAGAAACGGGTCAATTCATCAAGTTTGCTGACGTCAGTGGGTGTCGGCCAGGCTCGGACGCCGAAGTCGCGAATTTCGGCCGCCGTCGTCTCCAATGTTTCCGCTGTCCGCCCGCAAAGTGCGATGTCGGCGCCCTGGGCCGCCAGCTTAAGCGCCACCGCACGGCCGATGCCGCGGCTGCCGCCGGTGACGAACGCGGTCTTGCCCGCAAGCTCGAAATCCATGGCCGGGTCCTCCGTCGATCGATGAACAGTGGCGACAATGGCGCAGCCCGCCGCCGCCGTCCAGGCCGAGGCTATGGGGAAAGCAAATTTGTTCTTTCTCGGCAGCGGTTTGTGGAAAATCGGAACAGCCGGCCCCCGGACCGCGAAAACCCTGGACAGGGCCGCGGCTTCAGCACAGGCTCGGTTCCATGACGGGAACCGATGAATCCCCCGGAACCGAGGCCCAGATTCATGCCAGCTGTGTCGTCCTTGATGGCACGGGGGTCTTGCTGCGCGGTGCCTCCGGCGCCGGCAAGTCGGACCTGGCCCTGCGATTGATCGACGGCGGCGCGCGCCTGGTCGCCGATGACCGGGTCGATTTGCGCCTTGAGGATGGTGGGGTCATGGCCTCGGCGCCCCAAGCCCTGGGCGGCTTGCTGGAGGTGCGCGGTCTGGGCATCGTCCGGGTCGATCCCGTGGCCGAGACGGCCGTCGGTTTGGTCGTCGACCTGATTGCGCTGCGGGCGGTGCCGCGCCTGCCCGACGCGCGGGACGGCGAGACGACCCTGCTCGGCCGCGCCCTGCCGCGTCTCGGCCTGGCGCCGTTCGAGGCCGCGGCGACCGCCAAGCGCAGCTTGGC
>JANQIJ010000159.1 GCA_028282185.1 Rhodospirillales bacterium | reverse complement strand
CGTTCATAGCCCTTGGCGATTTCCGCCATGGTGTCCAGATTATAGCCCGGCGGGGGCACGGTGAAGCCGATGATCAGGTTGCGGTTGCCGTTGGGCAGGTATTCAAGCTTGGGCAACAGCAGCACGGTGATGCTGGCGCAGGCGCCGCAGAGCAGCCCGACCACGGCGATGGCGCGCAGGCGCGAGCCGGTGACCCATCGGGTCACGCCCATGATCGTCGCGACGAACAGCCCCGCCAGATCATCGACCAGCGGCAGCCGGCGGCGGACGATGCTGCCCTGGTCGGGACCGCCGAGAATGCGGTTGGCCAGTGCCGGGATCAAGGTGATCGCGACCAGCAGCGAGATCAGCACCGAAACCGACAGCGCCACGGCGATATCCCGGAACAGTTGGCCGGCTTCCAGGTCCATGACCAGGATGGGAATGAACACCATCACGGTGGTCAGCGCCGAAACCAAAACCGCGACCCAGACCTGTTTGGCGCCGCGGTAGGCCGCCTCGGCGCGGGAGTACCCTTTCTCCCGGTGGCGGAAGATGTTTTCCAGGACGACGATCGCCGCATCCACGACCATGCCCACGGCAAAGGCGATGCCGGCCAGAGAGATCACGTTCAACGACCGGCCCATGGCGGCCATGGCGACGAAGGCGCCGATCACGGAAACCGGGATCGCCATGGAGACGATCAACGTCGCGCCGCCCGAACGCAGGAACATCAGCAGCATGAAGGCGGCCAGCGCCCCGCCGACGACGATGTTCTGCTGCACCAGATCGATGGACGAATTGATGTAGACCGTTTCGTCGTAGACCTGGCGCAGTTCCAGAGCCTGGGCCGGGACCGCGAATTCGTTCAATTCGGCGACGGCGGCGCGGACGCCTTCCATGGTTTCGATCACGTTGGCGCCGTCCTCGCGCACCGCATTGAACGCCATGGCCGGTTGTCCGTTGAAGCGAATGCGCTCGGTCGGCTTGGACGTATCCCAGCGGACGGTCGCGATGTCGCCCAGGGTGACGCGGGCAAAGCGACCGGTTCCCGGATCGCGATCGGAGCGCAAGACCACCGCCGCGACTTCCTCGAGGCTGGAAAACTCTCCTTCGGTGCGGACGATGTAGCGCCGCTTGCCTTCGTCGACGTCGCCGGCGGAGGCCGACGAATTGGCTGCGCGCAGCTTGCCGACGACGTCGGTCACCGTCAGGCCGAAGCGCGCCATGGCCTCCGGTTCGACCTCGATCGTCATTTCGCCCCGCGCCTTGCCATACAAATTGACCCGCGCGATGCCCGGCACCCGTTCGATGCGGTCCTGGATCACCTCTTCGGCGAAGTCGCCGAAGGTATGGATGTCTTGCGTATTGCCCTCCTTGCGGAGGATCACGAACCAGGCGATGGGATTGTCGTCCGCGCCGGCCGTGCGGATCGACGGCTCGTCGGCTTCGTCGGGATAGCTGCTGACGCGGTCCAACCGGTTGGACGTCAGCAACAGCGCCCGGTCCATATTGGTGCCGATGGCGAATTCCAAGGTGATTCGGCCGCGCCCGTCCTGCGATTGGGAGCGGATTTCCTCAAGCCCTTCAATGCCTTTCAGGACCTCTTCCTGTTCGACGATGATCTCACGCTCGATTTCCGCCGGCGCGGCGCCCGGCCAGACCGTTTCGACGCTGATCACCGGCTTGCGGATATCCGGTGTCAGCTGGATCGGGATCAGGGTCAGCGCGACCACGCCGAACAGGATCAGCATCAACACCGCCGCCAGGATGGCGATCGGACGTTCGATGGAAAGCCGGATCAAGTCCATTCTGGTGGCCCCTGCTAACCCTTGGTGCCACCGTTCCGGCCGGTCCCCATGGACGGCGTCGGCCCGGCCGGCGCGGGTGCGGTGAAACTGATCGGCTGGTTCGGCCGCAGGCGTTCATTGCCCCGGACGACGACAAGATCTCCCTCCTTCAACCCGGTGCGGACGATCAGCCGGCTGCCCACCGCCTCGCCCAATTCGACGGGACGGACCACGGCTTTGCCCTCCTGCTCAAGGAAGACGACGGTCTTTCCCTGGCGATTGAGGATCGCGTCCTTATGCACGGTGAGCACGGATTCCGCGGCGGAGATCGGCACCTCCAGGGTCACGCTCTGATTGACCGCCATCTTCGAACGATCGGGGGCCGCGCCGCTTTCGGGCACGAAGCGTACCGTCTTTGTCCGGGTTTGCGGGTTTTCCTCGGGGATCACGGCGCGCACCTGGGCGGTGACCTTGGTGCCGTTGTCCAAGGCGCCCTGAACTTGGGCGTTCGGCGCCAGGGCCCCAGTGATCCGCGCCGGTACGTCCGCCTCGATCTCAAGTCCTGCGTCGTTGATCAGGGTGACGACCGCGCCGCCGACGGCGACGAATGAACCTGCTTCGGTATGGCGGCGCGAGACCACGCCGTCGTAGGGGGCGGTGATATCCGCGTTGTACAAATTGATTTCCGCCAGATGCAGATTGGCCTTGGCGCTCCGCAGCTGGCCTTCCGCTTCGGCGATTTCCGCCCGCGCGACGGCCACTTCCTGACGCTTGTCGTCGAGCCGTGCTTGGGAAAACGCGGCCGAACGCTTCAAGCTCTCTAACCGCTTCATTTCCTGAAGCCGCAGTTTCAGCGTTTCGTTTGCCGTCTTTCGGGCGGCCTCGTACTTTGCCATATCGGCGGCTCTCAGGTCCCGTTCAGTCTGCAGCCTGTCCTTGATCAACACGGCCAGGACGTCGCCCTGTTTCACGCGGTCGCCGACTTCCACGTTGAAGCGCGCCACCGGTCCCCGGATGCGCGCGGCGACCACGCCGGTTTGCCGGGCGACAAATCGGCCGATCACTGGAAGAGTCTGCTGCGAGCGTTCGACGATGACCCGATCGACGCCGACGGTCATTGTGCCTTGGGCCTGGGCCGGGGGCGTCAACGGGCCAAATGCGGCCATGATCGGGGCAAGCGCGGCGACAACGCGGGCCAGGGTCGGGGGCACGATGGCCCAAAGGTGCCGAGACGGGCGGGCGGTAGGCATGGACGAAACCTGTTCAAAAGTAACCGGATGAATGTTGGCGCCGCAGCCGACGGTCGAATGGCCCACGGCGGGTCGGCGACAGTTCTCAGGCATCGGCCGAAACGGCCTAGAAATCAACTGCCTGAGCGAACACTCGTTGTTACGTCGCATTGTCCCTCTTGGACCAATTGTCCCTCTTGGACCATATGACGGCGTGCGGGAACGCGACCCTTGGGGCGCCAACGATGGGGGTCGAAGGCACGGAAACGGGCCTCAATGTAAGGCCGTCCGGCCGTATACGCAATCATTTTTGCACTCAATTTTGCAATTAAATGCGGTGATCTCGGATCGTGGAATTCCGCAAAATCTCGGTTGGCAAGGGTGTAATTTTTCTTCCACAATGCGCGCCATGCCCGTCCTTGCCGCTTCCCAATCGCTTGTCGCTGCTGTCTTTCGTGTGCCTCGTGCCGCCCTGGCCGGTATCGTCGCGGCCGGGGCCTTGACCGTTGCGCCGCCGGTTGACGCCGATTTGGTTGGCCACGGCGGGATGGTTCGCGCCATTGATGTCGCGCCCGACGGCAACATGGTGTTGACCGGCAGTTTCGATTACACCGCCCGGCTTTGGGACTTCGGGACGCAGGACGAGGTCGCGATCCTGGATGAGCACGAAGGTCCGGTGACCGGCGTCGCCTTCTTCCCGGACGGCCGGCGTGCGGTGACGACCAGCGACGACCGCCGGGCGATCGTTTGGGACTTGTCTTCCGGCAAACCGCTGGTTCGGCTTGAGGGTCATGAACACAAGGTCATGGCCGCCGCGGTCTCGCAGGACGGCCGCCTGATCGCCACCGCTGCCTGGGACAAGACCCTTCGGATCTGGGATGCCGATACCGGGGCGGCGGTCCGCGTCCTCGAATACGCGGCGCCGCTCAACGATGTCGCCTTTGTTCGCGGCACCGGCGGCAA
>JANQIJ010000131.1 GCA_028282185.1 Rhodospirillales bacterium | reverse complement strand
AGGGAGACATCCAGGGTTGTCAGGTCGCGGTTATTGATGCCGATCAGCGGGCCGTCCAGGCGCAAGGCGCGGTCCAGTTCCGCGCCGTCGTGAACCTCGATCAGTACGTCCAGGCTCCAATCCCGGGCCGTGGCCGCCAGGTCCGCCGCCTGGCCGTCGTCCAAGGCCGCCATGATCAACAGGATGCAATCGGCGCCCATGGCGCGGGATTCGACGATCTGATAGGGCTCGATCATGAAGTCCTTGCGCAATACCGGCAGGTCGACGGCCTCACGGGCCGCGATGAGGTCGTCGGGCGCCCCTTGGAAATAGGGGCCGTCGGTCAAAACGGAGAGGCAGGTGGCGCCGCCGTCGGCATAGGCACGGGCCAGGGCAGGGGGATCGAAATCCTCTCGGATCACGCCCTTGGACGGCGATGCCTTCTTGATCTCGGCGATCAGACCGGCCCGTTCCGGACCCGTGGCCGCGGTTTTCAACGCAGCGGCGAAATCGCGAACAGGATCGGAATTCTTTGCTTCAATTTCAATTTCTTGAAGGGGTTTGTTTGTCTTGTTTTTTAAAACCTCTTGGCGCTTTACCGTGACGATTTCATCCAACACGTTGGCCATTGATCAAGCCTCACCGTTGGTGATCGTGACAAGCTTGTTCAGGCAATCGGACGCCTTGCCGTCGTCGATCGCGGCCGCTGCTATCGCCACCCCCTCGGCCAGGTTCGGCGCGCGGCCTGCGACGATCAACGAGGCCGCGGCGTTGATCAGGACAATGTCCCGATAGGGACCGGGATCACCGGCGACCAGGCCGCGGATGGCCCGGGCATTGTCTTCCGGGCTGCCGCCCTTGAGGTCTTCGGGCCGCGCCGTTGGCAAACCCGCGTCGGCGGGCGAGACCGTGAACTCGCGGATGACGCCGTCCTTCAGCTCGGCGACCGCCGTCGGCCCTGTCGTCGTCAGCTCATCCAGGCCATCGGACCCATGGACGACCCAGCAGGCCCCGCAGCCCAGGTTCTTCAGGACTTCCGCCAGGGGGCGGACCCATTCGGGCGCGAAAACGCCGGTAAACTGGCGGGTCACCCCCGCCGGATTGGACAGCGGGCCCAACAGGTTGAAGATCGTCCGCACGCCCATTTCGACCCGGGCCGGCATGACGTGCTTCATGGCGCTGTGATGGCGCGGCGCCATCAGGAAGCCGATCCCGGCTTCGGCGATGGCCCGTTCGACCAACGGCATCTCCGCATCCAGGTTGACGCCCAAGGCCGTCAGGACGTCCGCCGCGCCGGATTTTGACGACAAGGCACGGTTCCCGTGCTTGGCCACGGGCACGCCCGCCCCGGCGACGACGACTGCCGCGCCGGTCGAGATATTGAAGGTCCCGGACCCGTCGCCGCCCGTGCCGACCACGTCAATGGCCCCGGCGGGCGCGGTCACGGCCAGGGCCTTGGCCCGCATCGCGCGGACGGCGCCGGTGATCTCGTCGACGGTTTCGCCGCGGACTCTGAGGGCCATCAGGAAGCCACCGACCTGCGCCGCCGTTGCCTCGCCGGACATGATTGCATCGAAGGCCGCCTCGGCCTCGTCCGCGCTCAGGACGGCGCCGTCGGCGACCTTGGCCAGGAGGGGCTTCAAGGCATTGCTCATGCGGCGGCCCTTTCTTCAGTCAAGGCGATGAAGTTCTTGAGCAGCGCATGGCCGTGTTCCGAGGCGATACTCTCCGGATGAAACTGGACCCCGAAAATCGGCAGGTCGCGGTGGGCGATGCCCTGAATGACCCCGTCGTCGCTATGCGCCGTCACCGACAAGCAGTCGGGAATGCTCTCTGGCGCCAGGGTCAGGGAATGGTAGCGGGTCGCGGTGAACGGGCTCTCAATGTCACGAAACACCCCGCTGCCGTCGTGTTCGATGACCGAAACCTTGCCGTGCATCGGTTTCGGCGCGCGCACGACCTTTGCACCGAAGGCCTGGCCAATGCTCTGGTGTCCCAGACAAACGCCCAGGATCGGCATCCGGTTTTGAGCGCGCTGGATGAGGTCAAGGCAGATTCCCGCCTTATCCGGGTCGCAGGGCCCAGGTGAAATGACGATGCCGGCGGGCGAAAGGGCGACAATATCGTCAACCGAAACCGCGTCGTTGCGGTGCACCTGGACGGTCGCGCCAAGCTCGCCCAAGTAATGACATAGGTTGAACGTAAAACTATCGTAATTATCAATAAGGACAAACATTCAAGGCCTTAGGTCATTCTATTGGCATTCGACATGAGGTGGTTGCCGCCTGTTGACCGGCGGTCACCGTTATGGGGCGTGGATTGTGGCCGACCAGTCCAGCAAGCCGCAAGCTACACTGCGGGCGCGCGGGTGCCAATAAATTTACGTTGTCCGTCAATTCCTTGGTCGAACATGATTATATTGGACCGAGAGTTTTCCGGGGACCATCGCCATGGCCGGTGCCACCAGCACGACCGATTTGGAATATACCCTGCCCGTAAAGGGCATGCATTGCACCGGATGCAGCGCCACGGTGGGCCGTGCGCTGCGCGCCGTGACTGGTGTTGCCGAGGTGGCGGTCAACCTTGCCGGCGAGCAGGCCCGCGTCCGCCTGGCCGCCGACAGCAGCCCGCCGCCCAGCCTTGGTGAGTTGATTGAGTCGGTCAAGGTCGCGGGATACCAGGTGCCGCCGGAAACTTTGCGGTTTGCCGTGGGCGGGATGACCTGTGCCGCTTGCGCCGCCGGGATCAAGCGTGGCCTGATGGCGCGGCGGGACGTGCTCAGCGCCGAGGTCGATTTCGCGGGGGAGACGGCAACCCTGACCGGGTTGTTCGGATCAGACGGGGCGGCGGACCTGAAAGCATTGATCGAAGAGCTTGGATATCAAGCGCAATTGATTGACCTTAATGTTGAGGCCGCTTTTAAAGCAGGTGGTGACGATGGCCCTGCAGGGAGTTGGGTAGAGCTCGGCGCCTTGGCGGCCGCGTTCCTGTTCATCGCCGACATGGCTGCGATGATGACCGTCGGCGGCTTTCTCGAACCGATCGTTCAAGCCGTCATGGCGACCGCTGTGCAGACCTTGGCCTTCGTCCGGTTCGCGCGGCCGGCGTTGAGCGCGGCAAAGAGCGGGGTTGGCAACATGGACCTTTTGGTCTTGTTGGGGACCACCGCGGCCTATGGCATCAGTGTGTTCAACATGGCGGCGGTCGCGGGCGGCGCGCCGCCTGAGCTTTATTTCGAGGCGGCTGTCGTGGTGACGGCGTTTGTCCTTGCCGGGCGCTGGCTCGAGGCCCGGGCCCGGCGCACCACGCGGAGCGCCATCGAAAGCCTGCGGGCCCTTCAGCCTGCCGTGGCGGTCTGCCGACGCGACGGCGAGGACGTCGAAATCCCCGTTTCCGAGATCGCCGTCGGCAATCTGCTGGTGGTCCGTGCCGGCCAGGCCTTCGCTGCCGATGGGGTGGTTGCCGGCGGTCGTTCGGCGATGGACGCGGCCTTGTTGACCGGCGAAAGCCTGCCCCAGGAAATCGGCCCGGGCGATCCCGTTTTCGGCGGCGCCATCAACGGCGGCGGCGGTGTCACCGTTCGGGTGACCGCGATCGGCGGGCAGGCCCTTCTCGGCCGGATCATCGACCGGGTGACCCAGGCCCAGGCGACCCAGCCGCCGGTTCAGCGCCTGGCTGACCGAGTGATCGCGGTCTTCGTGCCGATCGTCCTGGCGGTGACGGCGTCAACGTTTGTCGGTTGGCTGGGCTTCGGCGCCGGCTGGGAGGTTGCGGCGATCAATGCGGTTTCCGTCTTGGTCGTGGCCTGCCCCTGTGCCTTGGGCCTGGCGACGCCGATGACGGTCATGGTCGGGGTCGGGATTGCCGCCCGCCGCGGTATTTTGTTCAAGGACGCGGCGGCGATCGAGACCGCAGCGCGCGTTGGCGGCATCGCCTTGGACAAGACCGGCACGGTGACGCTGGGGCGGCCGAGCCTGGAAGCCGTCATACCCCATGATCATTCCCTTGGGCCCGACGATTTGATCGCCCTGGCGGCGGCGGTCCAGGCCGGCAGCGGTCATCCCCTGGCGGGTGCCCTGCGCCGGGCCGCCTCGGACCGGGGCTTGGCGCTTGCTCTGGCTGAAGACAGCCACGTCGAACCGGGCCGAGGCGTTGCCGCGCGGATCAACGGCAGGCTTTACGGTGCCGGCAACCGCGCGTTTCTGACCGGCCGG
>JANQIJ010000123.1 GCA_028282185.1 Rhodospirillales bacterium | reverse complement strand
AACAATGCCATGTCACAATTTGTCCATATTCACATACAAACCTACGCCTCGGGCAATCGGAATTGGCTTGAGGGGCGGAATCTGATCTATGACAAACCGGGTCTGCCGCCGGGCGGTTGACCTGGGGCGGGACGCGGTCCCCGGGGCCGTTTAGCCGGCGTCCCCGGCCGCCAGCCCCATGTCCCAGAACCCGATCTCCAGCCGCGTCGCCGTGGCGAAATGGTCGAACAGGCGCTGACCCCGGGGCGAGCGGTCGTCCGCCGCAAGGCCGCGCCGATCCGCGGCATCGTTGATCAATCCGGCGACCGCGCGGCAAACATCTTGATAGTCGGCGCCCGAATAGGTCTCGATCCAATCGGCGTAGGCGTCCGAGGTCGCCTCGGCGCCGAGGCGCCGGCCGATCTCGCCATAGCCGAAGACGCAGGGGGCGAGGGCGGCCAGGAGGTCCAGGAAATCGCCGGACAGGCCCGCGTCGATGACATAGCGGGTGTAGGCGGCGTTGGCCGGATGTTCGCCCGCGTCTTGCAGGTCGGCTTCGGAGATGCCGGCCTCGGCGCAGGTCGCGACATGCAGTTTCATTTCCTCATTGATCAGCGCATCGACGGTCGCTGCGCAGGCCCGCATTTCGTTCAAGTCATCCGCCTTGACCACGCCGAGCGCCCAGGCCCGCGCAAAATGAACCAGGAAGATGTAGTCCTGCACCAGATAGGTCAGGAAGGCGGCCCGAGGCAGGCTGCCGTCGCCCAGGCCTTGGACGAACGCATGGTCGACATAACCGGACCAGGCCGGCGTGTTTTCGCGCCAATGGGCGAACAATGGGCAGTCGTAATCGGGGGCGGGCATGGTCTTGGGTCTCTCGTCGGTTTGCCGTGCCGTTCTTTCTGGTCTTACGGTTCTGCGCAAAGCCACGTCCGGGGCTTTGCCCCTTCCGGTCTTGCGATCTACATATTCGGATAATTCGGCCCTTCGCCGCCCTGCGGCGTCACCCAATGGATGTTCTGGGTCGGGTCCTTGATGTCGCAGGTCTTGCAGTGGATGCAGTTCTGGCCGTTGATCTGGAACCGGGTTTCGCCGTCGACCTCGACATATTCATAGACCCCGGCCGGGCAGAACCGGGCCTCCGGCCCGTTGTAATCGGCCCAGTTGACGGCCATGGGCACGGTGTCGTCCTTGAGCGTCAGATGGCAGGGTTGCTCTTCTTCGTGATAGGTGCCAGCCAGCTGCACCGACGACAGCTTGTCGAAGGTCAGCTTGCCGTCCGGCTTGGGATAGGCGATGGGCTTGGATTGGGTCGCTTTCTTCAGGGCCGCGTGATCGGCCTTGTTCTTCAATGTCCAGGGCGCGTTGCCAAAGAACAGGTAGGTGTCCAGAGCGCTCAAGATCAGGCCGGCCCACATGCCCCGATGGAAACCGGGCCGGATGTTGCGCGCCTTGTAAAGCTCTTTCCAGACCCAGCTGTCCTTGACCGCTTGCATATAGGCCGGCAGGCCGTCCGATGGTGCCGCGCCGGCGGTCAGCGCCTCGGCCACGGCCTCGGCCGCGAGCATGCCGGTTTTCATCGCCGTATGGCTGCCCTTGATCTTCGGCGTGTTGAGGAAACCGGCGGTACAGCCGACCAGCGCCCCGCCGGGGAAGCTCAACCCCGGGATCGACTGCAGGCCGCCTTCGTTCAGCGCACGGGCGCCGTAGCTGACCCGCCGCCCGCCTTCCAGGATCGGCGCGATCAGCGGATGGGTCTTGAACCGCTGCAGTTCCTCGAACGGGCTGAGATAGGGGTTTTCGTAATCCAGGCCGACGACAAAGCCCAAGGACACCTGGTTGTCTTCCAGGTGGTAGAGGAACGAGCCGCCGTAGGTCTTCGAATCGAGCGGCCAGCCGATGGTATGCAGGATTTCGCCCGGCTGGTGGTTCTCCGGCTTGATCTCCCAAATTTCCTTCAAGCCGATGCCATAGGTCTGCGGGTCCGCCGGCCGGCCATCGGGGCCGTTTTCCCGCAACGTGAATTTCTCTTCCAGCCCCTTGGTCAGATGGCCGCGGCAGCCTTCGGCGAACAGGGTGTACTTGGCGTGCAGTTCGACCCCCGGCTCGTGGTTGGGGCCGGGCGTGCCGTCCCGGGTCAGGCCCATGTCGCCGGTGGCGATGCCCTTGACCGTTCCGTCGTCGTGGTACAGCACCTCGGCGGCGGCGAAACCCGGGTAGATTTCCGCGCCCAGGCTCTCCGCCTGTTCCGCCAGCCAGCGGCACAGCAGGCCCAAGGAGATGATGTAGTTGCCGTGGTTCTTCATCTGCGGCGGGGTCGGCAGGCGGAGCGCGCCGCCCGGGCCCAACAACATGAACTTGTCCCGGATCGCCGGCGTGTTGAGGGGCGCGCCACGGTCCCGCCAATCGGGGATCAGTTCGTTCAGGGCGCGCGGCTCGAACACGGCGCCGGACAGAATATGGGCGCCCACTTCCGATCCCTTTTCGACGACGCAGACGGAAACCTCCGGCGCCATTTGGCGCAGGCGGATCGCCGCGCTCAGGCCCGATGGCCCGGCACCAACGACGACCACGTCGAATTCCATGGCTTCCCGTTCCATTGTCGTCTCCGAATGCTGTCTTGTGGAATTGATTTGGTTGCGCCCGCGGACGCCAGTTATGGCATTCCCCGGGGGGCGCCTGCAACTCCCTGTCGCTGTGCCCCGGGGCGATGCTAGACTGCTGCGATGTCCAACCAAGCCGCCGACAAAGCGCTCCTGAGATGGTACCTCGATGCCGGCGTCGACGAGACCATCGCCGACCGTCCGGTCGATCGCTTCGCCCTTGAAACGGCGGCGCGCGCGGCCAGGGCCGCGGCCAATCCGTCGACCGCGACGACCCCTGCCGCAGATGCGCATGTAAAACTTGCCGCCGCCGTTGAATTCATTCACACAGCCACACTGCTTCATGACGATGTTATTGACGAAAGCGTTTTGCGCCGGGGCAAGACCAGCGCGGATGTTCTGTGGGGCAACAAATCCAGCGTACTCGAAGGTGAC
>JANQIJ010000118.1 GCA_028282185.1 Rhodospirillales bacterium | reverse complement strand
AACAATGCCCTGGGCCGGCAGCCCAGGCTTGCCAGGTAGGGCCCGATCTCCGACCAGGCGCCGGCCACGGTCGCGCGCCAGTTCAGGTGCTCGCGCCGGGCGACCATTTCTGCGACGGCGGTAAGATCGGTTCCCGCCACGGAGAAATCGGCGCGCGGCCGCGCGCGGTAGCCCAGGCTTTTCCAGGCCAATCGCCATAATTTGCCCAGGGACAACGCGTCGTCCGGCAAGATGGCGGCGTCGGGCGAGGCGGCGGTTTCCCGATTGATGGTGTCCAGGTCGTAGAACTCTTCCAGCGGTAAGGCGATGTAGCCGACCCGGTGGCCTCGCTGACGCAAGGCGCGTGGCAAATGCCCCATGTAATGGCCCATGTCCCGCAACCGGTCCGCGGGAAAGTCGCCCGGCTTGGTCCAGGCCGCGAACAGGACATCCGCGCCTGCTATGTCGGCGGTGGGCACCGGATAGCGGGCGCGAAGCCGACGCAGGCGCCGCAGACGCACCGCCCGACGGAAAACCAAGCGGCCGAACCGCAAAGGCGGTACCAGCCGTGCCTTGAGACGGGCGAAGAACCGTGATAGGCCGCCCGCATCCGCGCGGACGACGGCGATGTTTCTGGTCACTGCCGAGCGATGCAGCGTGTCGGCCAGATCCGGCGCCTCAACGGCGACCACGTGATCGCCGTCCATGGTCAGAATCCGGTCAAACAACAGGGCGCGGCAGCATTCCGTCGTGAAGGTCGTCGAATACGGCCCGCGTTCCGCCAGGTTGGTAAGCTCCCACCAATCCCGGTCCTCGATCTCGAAGCCACGGTCAAGGTTGATGAAAGCCGTTTCATTGGCTTCCATGATGGCGTTCAACTGAGCGCCCGTGTCTCCCCAAACGACCCGGTCGGACAGGCGGTCGCGCAGATCCCGGTAGAGGCCGTGATCATCGCCGAAATACCAGACGGTGGCGTCGGCCATCGCCGATCCGGTCGCGGCCCGGGCCGCCCGCCAACGGGCGTCGGCGACGGTGACGGTCACGGCAGGGCGACTGCCCGCGGGTCGCCGGCATTGTCCAACCCGTCGATCGCCGCCAACCCCATGGCAAGGACGGCCTCTTCCGTGCTGCCGCCGATATGCGGCGTCGCCAGGAAGTTCGGCAGACCCGTCAGTGCGTCGTCGGCCGGCGGTTCCACGGCGAAAACGTCAAAGGCGGCGGCGGCGATGCGGCCGGCCCGGAGCTCGTCGGTCAACGCCGCTTCGTCGACGATGCCGCCGCGCGCCGTGTTGACCAGGATGGCCCCGTCGGCCAGCGCCGCCAGTTGTTCGCGACCGATCATGCCCCGCGTGGCGTCATCCAACGGCAAGTGGATCGAGACCGCCTCGCTGTCGTTGAGCAACGTCTGGAGGTCCGTCATTTCGACGGCGTGGCGCGCGCAGAACGCGTCGTCCGTACGGATGTCGTGGGCCATGACGCGACATCCGAACGCGCCGAGCAGCGTTGCCAGATCCTTGCCCACATGGCCGAGACCGATGATCCCGATGGTCCGTCCGCTCAGTTGTCGGCCGATGACCTGGCGCCACTCGCCGTTGGCGACCAGGGACAGGGACTGTGGCAGGCGACGAAACAGGGAGAGCAGCAGGGCGACGACCAGCTCCGACACGGCGCGCCGGTTGACGCCCGCGGTCCAGCCGAGCTTGACGCCCCGGTCGGCCATGGCTTCCAGGTCAATCATGTCAAGACCGACGCCGTACTTGCCGACGACCCGCAGTTCCGGCAGTGCGTCGAACAGGGCGGCGTCAAGCGGCTCAAGCGCGGTGATCGCCTTGTCGTGGCCCTTCAGAAAGGCGATCAGATCGGCGCCGCGCAGGCTCGCCCCGCTGTCGTTGAACGTGGTTCTCGGATAGCGCTCAAGCAACGCTTGCCGGAGAACGGGATGCTTCGAAAACGATCGCGACGTCACAGCGACCCTGTGATCCATCGTCCTCACCCGTCCGCCACCTGCGCCAAAAGGCCCGCGTTCGCGGCGATGAGCTCCATGGGGCCTTGGCCGAATTCCGTGTTTCGCCGAATGCCGCCGCCCGCGGCCTTGACCAGGGCGGCACCGGCGGCAACGTCCCAGGACATGATGGCCGTTTCATGATAGATATCGGCGCGACCCGAGGCGACGAAAGCCAACGACAAGGCGGCGCTGCCGATCATCCGGACCTTCCGCCAGGCACCGAGCGAGCGACCGAAAGCGGCCATGCTGTCGGGGGAGAAATCATGCCGGGGCGGGAGCCCGGTACAGAGAAGCGCGTCGGCCGGGTTGCCGGTCGTGCTGACCTGGATGGGCCGCCCATTCAATGTTGCCCCGCCGCCCTGAAAACCGACATAGAGATCGTCCTGCCAGAAATCGTAAATCACGCCGACCACGGGTTCGGGTCCGTCCAACAGTCCAATGGAAACGCAGGCAGACGGAATCCCGCGAACGTAATTGAATGTGCCGTCCAAGGGGTCGACCAGCCATCGGCATGTCCCGGCACCTTCGTTTTTCGCCCCCGACTCTTCGGCGAGAACGCCCAATCCCGAACGGTCCAGGATGCCCAAGATGATGCTCTCGGCCTGGCGGTCCGCCGATATCTTGATGTCTCGGCGGTCGTTCCGGTCGATACTGAGCCAAGCGGCTTCCCGCCGGGCCAACGCCGTTCCCGCCGCCCTGGCGGCCGCCGCCGCCAGTTCGGAAAGACTCCTCAGTTCATCCACGGTCAAGCTGGTTTCTGGCACAGTCTCAGATACGCGTTGTTACGTGAAAGCAATCTGTTCAACGGGCAAATCTCATACGCCATTGACGACCAACCGGGGGGCCACGGGAATTCGGAAAACCTAATCAGATCGACCGCCTCCGCGCCGGCGGGTCCGACAGGCGCCTTTTCGACGCGGTTGGACGTGAAGAACAGTCCACCGGGGATAAGTGCGTCGGAAAGCAATTCGAAATAGGTCGCGATTTGCGGCCGGGTCATTTCCTGAAAGGACTGCGTGTTCACGGCAAGCGAACAGGAATTCTCCGGAATCAGGTCGAGCTGGCACGGTGTCAAAAAAATCAGATCGGCTGCGTGATCCCTGTGTGCTTCGGCCTCGTGCGGCATTACGACCGTCAGATCGGGAATCAGCTTCGTCAGGTGCGTGATCGAGGCGACCAGGGTGCGCGGCAGGTCAACGATGTAACTTGTCTTGTCTCTATGACGCAGCAACTGGGCTGCCAGGTTCCCGTTGCCGGCGCCGATTTCCAGGAACGAAAAGGGCCTCTTGAAGGCGTCGAAGTGAAGCAGGATGTTCATATAATAATAAGCGTAATAAATGTGCGTGTTGGGCGGCACGCCGCCGCTGAATGCAAGATAGTCTCGCGTAACCGCCTCGGCGGTCGGGACCGCGCCTTCGGCATTGGCGACGGCGCTAAAATCAAGTAGGTCCGGACTGTTCCGCGACATCTCGTCCGCGGCCAGCGACATGACTTCGTCGAAGGCCATGGCGGGGGGAAGCTCGACCATCTCGTGGCCCATACCCGCGGCGTAGATGGCGCGGCGGAGGAGCTTTCTGACGATAACGCGAGAGTAGTCCCCCGGTGACCGGATCAGGCTGCCGATCTTCTGCCAGGCGGTGCGTGCGCGTGATGGCGTGTATACGCCACTCTGCCCCGTGACCGAGCCTCGTCCATCCAAATCGAATTGGATGTTCTGGTGGTGGTGTTTCCAGTGAGCGGACAGGCTCTCCTCGGGAATGGTGCCGAATTGATCAGAGTCGACAAACGCGAGCAGCCGCCGCGCAATCTCGGTCTGACGATCGGAGCGGGAAGTGTTCTGATTAAGGGACACGAAGATATCGCTGGGTGGTGGGGTCGCGGGCCAGCTCGGCTTCCGCCCGGCCACGGTCCTGTTCCGTGTCGACACCAATGGTTTCGCTGTCCGTGATCACCGCGTATATCGGCAGGCCGTGTTCGATCACCCGCATCATGTCGCAGGATTCGATTTTCTCGAGCGGCGTTTGCGGCAACCGGCCAAAGGCCTGCAGGAACCCAGCCTTGAAGGCGATGACGCCGGTTTGCTGGTACATGGGCACATCGTCGGCGCGCGCCGCGGAGGGGATTGGCGCGCGCGACAGATAGATGATCCGCCGGTCCGGTGCGAACACGGCCTTTACCGTGTTGCCGTCGGCATGATCGGCGGTACTGTACAGCCGGCTCACCAGGTTGATCACGTCGGCGCCCGTTTCTTCGAACTTGGCGACCATTTCGGAAATCATCTTCGGCGTCACCATGACCTCGTCGCCCTGCAACATGAGCACAAGATCGCCGCCGCCGAGGCCGAGGCCCAGATTCATGATGGCCTCGTCCGTCCGGTCGGTGCAGCGTTCATGGGTGTCCTTGGTCATCACCGCCTCGCCGCCGGCCGTGGTGATGGTTTGCGCGATCTCTTCGTCACAGGTGGCGACGACCACCCGGTCGAGATCTTCACAGAGGCGCGCCCGGTGATAGACGTGTTCGATCAGCGTCATCCCCAGAAGCTTGGCCAGGGGTTTGCCGGGGAAGCGGCTCGACGCCATACGCGCCGGTATGATGCAGACCCGTTTCATGATTTTGCCGACGCGTCGGCGATGGCGGTGCCGGCGTCGGCCACCGCGCGGTTCAATAGGACCATGTCGACGCCGAAAGCAATCAGCCGATGACCGGCCGCAACCCGCGCCGCCAACTCATCGGGATTGGGGTCGACGACATGCATGCCGCCGGCGATGGGACCCGACTGGACGGCGCGATCGACCGCCGCCATGGCCGCCGCGACTTCAGGGTCGTCGAAGGCGCCCGGCCGGCCGAACGAGGCCGACAGGTCGTAGGGTCCGATGAAAAAGGCGTCCAAGCCCTGCGTCGCCATGATGGCGTCCAGATGGGCGACGCCGTCGCGATGTTCGATTTGAGCGATGACCACCAGTTCGCGGTCCATCCACTGGCAGTATTCCTGGAAACGCCGGCCATAACCCTGGGCCCGATGAAGGCCGACGCCGCGTTGGCCACGTGGCGGGTAGTAGGCGCTGGCGACCGCTCGTTCGGCGTCCGCGGCGGAATTGACCATCGGCACGATGATGCCGTGGGCACCGGAATCGAGCGCCTGCTTGATGAG
>JANQIJ010000108.1 GCA_028282185.1 Rhodospirillales bacterium | reverse complement strand
CGCCTATCCGACGGCGTTCCATGCGCCGACCGACGAGGTCGTCGAACTGGCGGCCTGTCTGAAGAACCATGGCGGGCTCTATGCGACCCACATGCGGAACGAGGGCGAGGGCCTGTTGGACGCCGTCGACGAAACCATCGAGATCGCCGAGCGCGCCGGGGCGGACACCGTTATATCGCACCACAAATGCGTCGGTCGGCCCAATTGGGGCAAAAGCGATCGCAGCCTGGCGCGGATCGCCGAGGCCCGGAAACGCATGAACCTCGATTTCGACATGTACCCCTACACGGCGGGTTCGACCGTCTTGCTGGAGAGTTTCCTCGGCACCTCGGAACGCACGATCCTGACCTATTCGGAGCCGCATCCGGAAATGGTTGGCCGCGAATTCAACGACGTCGTCGCCGAATGGGGATGTTCGATCAAGCAGGCCATCGACCGACTGATGCCGGCCGGCGCGATCTATTTCCGCATGGACGAGGAAGAAGTTCGCCGGATCATGGCCTTCCCGGGCGCGATGATCGGTTCCGATGGCCTGCCGATCGTCGGCGGCAAGCCCCATCCCCGCCTGTGGGGCACCTTCCCCCGAGTGCTCGGCCATTACTGCCGGGACACGGGCCTGATGGGCCTGGAGGAAACGGTCCACCGGATGACCGGCAAACCGGCCCAGGTGTTCGGCCTGAAGGATCGCGGCGTGATCCGCGCGGGCGCCTTCGCCGATCTGGTGCTGTTCGATCCGGAAACGGTGATCGATCGGGCGACCTTCGACGATCCCGAGCAGCCGGCCCAGGGGATCGAGCGGGTTTACGTCAACGGCGAGCTGGTCTGGCATGACCTTGCCTGGACCGGTGCGCGGCCCGGCCGCCGGGTCCGCCGCGAGGCGGCTTGAGAAAACTTGTGGCGGGACCGCGGCGCTTGAGCCGGCAAGACAGGAAGCCTGACGGACATGACCAGCGATTTCACCCTTTACTATGCGCCGGATACCTGTGCGCTGGCCGTGATCATCACCTTGCGGGACGCGGGCGCGTCCTACGATCTCCACCGTTTGGATTTCACGAAGGCCGATCAGCAATCCGCCGCGTACTTGAAGGTCAATCCCAAGGGGCGGGTGCCGGCCCTGCGCACGCCCGTGGGAATGTTGACCGAGGTCCCGGCGATCCTGGTTTATCTGGCACAGGCCTTCCCCGCAGCCCGACTGGCGCCGCTGGATGACCCTTTCGCGTTCGCCAAGATGCAGGCATTCAATTGCTATTTGGCGAGCACCCTGCACGTCGCCCATGCCCATCGCATGCGCGGTCATCGCTGGGCGGATGAAGAGTCATCCTTCGCCGACATGCGCCGCAAGGTGCCCCAGGCCGTCGGTGCCTGCTATGACCTGATCGAACGGGACCTCCTGGAGGGGCCATGGGTCATGGGCGAGCCCTATACGGTCGCCGATCCGTACCTGTTCACCCTGGCGCAATGGCTGGAAGAAGACGGTGTCGACCCCGCCGCATTTCCACGGGTCATGGACCATCGCGCCAGGGTCGCCGAGCGCGCCAGCGTCAAGCGGGCGATCGCCGAAGAATGGGACGCCCAGGGGTGACCGGCTGGCCCCCGCGACTGTCGGACTTGGCCCACAGGGCTTCGTGGATCGTATAGGCGACGGTCTGCACCAGGGGTTCGATCAGGCCGATGCCGAGCGCAATCCGCCAATCGCCGGTGAGGGCGAAGGCAACGCCCATTGCGACGACCAGATGCATGACCGAATAGGTTCCGGTTTTCGCGACTTTCCGCGTCATGACTGCAATCCCATTCATCCAATGATCAATTCAGTTTTTATATTATAATGATTTTAATTCTTATTATCAATATAAAAAACGTGGCAAATATCTGTTTTTCATCAATTCACTCTGAGGGTGATGTTGCGAATGTTGCAAATACGAAGGGCGGGACCCGAAGGCCCCGCCCGGTTTTTGCGTGACGCGATGGAAGGCGGCTTACTTGCCGAACAGGCCCTTGACCGCGTCGCCGGCTCCCTTGACCGCGTCGCCGGCACCGCCGGTAACGCCTTCCACGGCCTTGCCGGCTCCTTCGGTGGCGCCCTTGACCGCGTCCGTCGCCGCCTTGGTGGCGTCTTCCAGGGTCTTGGCGGCATCGCCGATCAGGGCTTCCGGATTGATCGACATGATTCCGGCGGTCAACTTGTCGATGATCTGTTTGGCCACGTCCGCCGGACTGGCGCCGCCACTGTCCTTGCCAATGTCCGTCAGGGTTAGGTCCGGCAGGCTGGCGTCCAGGGTCTTGTCGCCCAGGATTCCGGCATTCAACTTGACTTTGCCGCCGGTGATCGTCAGGCGTTCGATGACCAGTTTCTTGCCGCCGCCTGTGTCTTGCGATGCGGTCCCGCCGCCGTCGCCGGCGAACTTCTTGGCATAAGCGTCGACGTTGGCCTTGATGGCGTCCACGTTCGATCCACCGTCGGTCTTCTCATAGGTGACCACGGGGCCGTTGATGGCGATGGACTTGATGACGATGGGGTCCTTGTCCAGCGTGTCGGTGTCGATGTTGAGCGAGATGGCGCCCAACTCGAAGGCGCTGGGCGTCTTGAAGCCGCCGGGGTTGCCGACGATCAGGCCCTTCAGGGCGCCCGAGCCCTGTATAGGGTCGAGGTCAACTTCGTTCAGAGTAACCTTCGCTTGTGTGGCGTCACTGCCGATGGTTTCTACTACCTGCTTAATGATGTCGCCGGCAAAAAAATAAGCGTAACCGACAATGACGACGACAACGGCGATCACCGCGCCCAAGCCGATCAGAACTTTTTTCATTTTGTGAGATCCTCCAAGGTTTCTCCCGTCCCTGGGGAGAGCACAGCGGCGGCAGCAAAGCACATCCCCGCCCGGCGGTCCAAGGAAACCCGCCGGAAAATTACGTCACGACTTAAGGTAAAGTCTAAGTCAACGCGCCACGCGCCGTGACCGGCCAAAGGGCTTCGACCCGGCCGTCGCGGACGCCGACGTACCAGTCGTACAAATTGACGGTGGGGTCGCAATGGCCGGGTATCAGTTTTATCTTGTCGCCCAGTTTGAGGGCTTGCCGGGCTTCGCTCAAATCCAGGGTGCCGTGTTCGTCGGACGGCCCCGAATAGGTCACTTCCGGCAGGTCGAGAACCTGGGGGAATCCCTGATCGTTGCCCAGCGCCTTGTGCCCCGCGTCGATCACGCAGCGGTCGTCGCGGGTCTTGCTCATGACCGTGGCGTAGACGAATAGCGCGTTGTCGAAGGTGTCGAAGGCCCGTCCGTCGGCCATCAGGTTCCGGCCATAGTCGGCATCCATGAAGACGTATGAACCGCATTGCAGTTCGTTCCATGGACCGCCGTTGACGTGCAGGTCGTAGGTCCCGGTGCCGGCGCCGGCGACGATGGCGCAGTCGAGCCCGTTGTCCGCCAGCAGATCGACCGTTTCCGAGGTCATCTCCCCCGCGGCGTCGATCGCCGCCTTGCGCTCGGCTCGGTCGCGGATGTGCTGGGCCGAACCGTGATAGGCCTGCAGCCCCGCGAACCGCAGGTTGCGCTGCCCCGCGACCTGTGCGGCCAGCGCCAGGGCCGGCTTGCCCGGCTGGACGCCGCAGCGCCCGGCGCCGACGTCGATTTCGACGAACACGTCCATGACCACGCCGACCTGACCGGCGGCGGCGTTGAGGTCGAAGACATTGTCCGCGTCGTCGGCGCAGACCGCGACCTTGGCGTGGCGCGCCAGGGCCGACAGGCGGTCCAACTTGTGCCGGCCGACCACTTGGTTGGAAATCACCACGTCCGGCACGCCGCCCTGGACCAGGGCTTCGGCCTCGGACACTTTCTGGCAGCACAGGCCGACCGCGCCGCGGTCCATCTGCAGACGCGCGATATGCGCCGACTTGTGGGTCTTGGCATGGGGGCGCAGGCGCAGGCCCGCTTCGGCACAGAACGCCGCCATCCGGTCCAGGTTGCGCTCGAAGGCGTCCAGGTCGATCAAAAGCGCCGGTGTGTCGACGTCTTCCAGCGGGTCGCCGATGCGGGCGGGCGCGGCTTGGGCCATGGTCTGTGTTCTCTTGGCTTGTTGCGTGGTGCCGACTTGGATAACCGCCTCGCACCCCGCCTGCAACGGGTTTTCACGGGCGCCGTCAAGCCCGAGCCCGCCGCGGCTCCAAGGTCTAAACCAGACCGAAGGCGCCCAACAAGGCGCCCAGGCCGACCAAGACGTGGATCTGCACGCGGCCGGTCATCAAAAGGACGAGGGAGCCCGCCGCCACGGCGGCAGCCGGCCAATTGACGGCCCAGTCCGGGGTGCCGCCTCCGGTGATCAGCACCGATTCCCCAAGGAACACCGCCAGGTTGAAGATCACGCCGACCACCGCCGTGGTGATCCCGGCGAGCGCCAGCCGGGCGCGGTCGTTCTTCTGCACCGCGTCGACATAGGGTGCGCCGGCGATGATGAACATGAAGCAGGGCAGGTAGGTCACGTAGGTCACCAGCGCGCCGCCCAGGATGCCGGCGACCACCGGGTCCAGGCCGGTCGGTCCGGCGCCGTTCCAGCCGGCGAAGAAGCCGACGTAGGTGTTGACCAGGATCAACGGCCCGGGCGTGGTTTCGGCCAGCGCCAGCCCGTTCAACATGTCGCCCGGCGCGATCCAACCGGCCTGCACCCCGGCGTCGGCGATATAGGGCAGGACCGCATAGGCCCCGCCGAAGGTGATGAAGGCCGCCGTGGTGAACAGTCGGGCCACCGCCTGGAACGGGTCGGGTCCGGCCCAGGCGATCAGCCCGGCGACCGGGACCGCCCATAACACCACGAAGACGCCGACGATCAGGCTTAAACGCCGGAACGGGTTCTTCGGCGCCGCCGCCTGGTCGTCGTCGCCAAGCCCGACGTCGCCGTGCCCGCCCCCGGATCCAAAGGCCGGGATCAGCGCCCCCAGAACCCCGGCGCCCAGGATGATAAGGGGAAAGGGTACGGACAGAAAATACAACGCGGCGAATGCCGCGAAGGCCAGCGCCATGGCGGGAACCGAGCGGCAGGTCTTCAGGCCGATGCGCCAGACCGCGAAGACGATGATGCCGATGACGCAGGGTTTTATGCCGTTGAAGATTTTGACGACCCAGGTGTTGTCGCCATGGGTCGCCGCCATCCAGGCAAGGGCGATCATGATCAAGGCACCCGGCAGGAAGAACGCCGAACCGGCGACGATGGCGCCCTTCAGCCCATGCATGCGCCAGCCGATATAGGCGGCCAGTTGCTGGGCTTCGGGACCGGGCAGCATCATGCAGTAGTTGAGGCCGCGCAGGAAGGCCTGCTGGCCGATCCACTTGAACCGGTCGACGCAGTCCGTCTGCATCATGGCGATCTGGCCGGCCGGTCCACCGAATGAGATGAAGCCAAGCTTGATCCAATAGCGTGTCGCTTCCGCGAAACCGGCGGCCTTGACGGCGGATGCGGCGTCGCCGTCGGCGGTGGGGCGATCGGGCGCCGGATCAGGGATCCGATCGGCGGATTGTTCGGGGGTTTGCGGTGTCTCGGGCATGCGGTTGCCGTTCATGGCGCTCCCTTTCCTTCGGCCCGCTCCCGGGTTTAAGCAAAAAGGGAGCGGTTCGGTCAGGACAGAGCTTGGACGGCGTGCCGTCTGAAAACGCCGGGCGCCTGCCGTTGGCCCGGACCGCGGATTCTCTTAGCGGAAGCCAGGACGGATGCCAAGGCGTAAGACTTTACGTTTTTTTTGCAGGTTGCTTGCGGGTGAACACCCAATTGGCGCCTTCCGACAGTTTCGGCTGGAACTTATAGCCCAGGCCGGTGAAGTCCTTCAGGCCCTCCGCCTGTTCGACACGTTCGGTGATCATGAACCGCGCCATGGCGCCGCGCGCCTGCTTGGCGAACAGGCCCAGCGTCCGGGCCTGGCCGTCCTTGACCTCTTTGAATACCGGCGTGATGACGGGCGCCTTCAGCTTCTTGGCATCGACGGCCTTGAAGTATTCGTTGGAGGCACAATTAACGACGGTCTGATCCGCGTGGTCGGCGACGGCGTCGTCGACCGCCTTGGCCAGGGTGCCGTCCCAGAATTCATAGAGGTTGGCGCCGCCGGAATTGACGAACTTCAGGCCCATTTCCAGACGGTAGGGCTGGATCAGGTCCAGCGGCCGAAGCGCGCCGTAAAGCCCGGACAGAATGCGCAGGTGGGCCTGGGCGTAGTCCAGGTCGTCTTCCGACATCTCCCGCGCCCGCAGGCCGACATAGGTGTCGCCGTTGAACACCAGGGCCGCCTGCTTGGCGTTTGAGAGGTCGAAGGGCGGCTTGAATTCCCGGAAGCGTTGATAGTTTAGATCGGCCAGCTTCTCCGAAATGCCCATCAGGTTCGACAGATCCTGGCGCGACAGCTTGCGGGCATCGCGCGCCAGCTTCTTCGATTTGGTCAGGAATTCCGGCTGGCTGAAACGGGCCAGCGGCGTTTCTATGTCAAAATCCAGTTTCTTCGCGGGGGAAATCAGGGCGAGCATGATCAGGGTACTCTGAAGCTGTTAAATCGATTGCGGATGACATATAGGAAATCGATCCGGGATCGTAAACCGGCAAGCAATGGATGAGGGCAAGACATGCTGACCGTTTGGGGATTGAAGACCTGCGATACCTGCAAGAAGGCCGTCAAATGGCTTGAGGCGGAAGGGATCGCCCATACGGTAAAAGACGTTCGGGCGGATGGCGTGCCGGGGGACGAGCTTGCCCGCTGGATCGGCGTCGTGGGTTGGGAGGTCCTGGTCAACAAGGCCTCCACCACCTGGCGGGGCTTGGGCGACGGCGACAAGGACGGTCTCGACGCCGCCAGGGCAGAAGCGCTTTTGGCCGCCCATCCGACGCTCATCAAACGGCCGGTCTTCGTCGCCGGTGATCAGGTGATCGTCGGCTTCCGTGATGCGCAGCGGGACGCGCTGAAGGTGCTCTGACCGGACACCCGTCGCGTGGAATTCGTTTCGGCCGATCCGCTGTTCTGGCTGATCGCCGTTCCCGCGGCGCTGCTGGTGGGCCTGTCCAAGGGCGGGTTCGGGGCGGGCGTGGTCTTGATGGCCGTGCCCATGCTGTCCTTCGTGGTGCCCGTTCCGGTGGCCGTGGCCTTGATGCTGCCGGTCCTCATGCTGACGGATTTCGTCAACGTCTACGTCTACCGCGGGGACTGGTCGGCGGCGGATTTGAAGTACCTGTTGCCGGGTGCTGTCATCGGCACAGGGCTGGGCTGGGCCGGGTTCCAGGTCCTGACCGAAGACGGCACGCGGCTGATGGTGGGCGTCATCGCCATCCTGTTCACCCTGGATCACTGGCTGCCGCTCCGGCCCAAATCCGGCGGGCCTGCGGAAGCGCGGCCGGCGGGCGTCTTCTGGGGCGCCTTCGGCGGGTTCACCAGCTTCTTCGCCCATGCGGGCGGCCCGCCGATCCAGGTCTATATGCTGCCGCGCGGTCTCTCAAAGCGCCGGTTCGTGGCCACCTTCGCCGTGTTCTTCTGGATCGCGAACCTGCTCAAGGCGCCGGTCTACTGGGGCCTGAACTTGTTTAATGAACAAGTACTCTGGACGGCCTTGGTGCTCATGCCCCTGGCCCCCGTCGGCATTCGGATCGGCCTTTGGGCGCAGAACCACGTCAGTGACCGGGTGTTCTATACCCTCTGCTACGGCTTTCTGTTCCTCACCGGGCTGAAGCTGACCTGGGACGGGGTGGGGGCGATGGTGGGGTAGGCCGGGCGCGGATTGCCGAGGGCGGCGTTTCGATACCGTAGGTTGGTTGCATCAACCCGGCTTTCTCAAATACCACTTCAGTGATATGATTAAGTAGGAAAAAATCGGACTTTTTGGAGTTGCGGATGGCGACCGTCAAGAAAAGCATCACCGTGACCGAGCAACAGGAAGCCTGGCTTCAAACTCAGTTGGCGAGCGGCAACTACGCGTCCGACAGCGAGATCATCCGGGAAGCCATCCGCGAGAAACAGGCCCGGACCGACGAAACCGAACGGATTCGGGCCGCCTTGATCGAGGCGGAAGGACGTGGCTTCGGCGGCCGGAGCATGGAAGACATTCGCCAAGGCGTCCTGGCGGAGCTTAGGCGGAATGGCGAACTGCCGGATCAATGAGGCGGCGGAAGAGGATATCGCCCGTCTTTACCTTTACGGAGTCAGGCGTTTCGGGTTGACCCAGGCCGACGTCTACTACGAAGGGCTCATCAACCGGATCGAGGCGATCGGGGAAAACCCGTCGCTCTACCCCGCCGTGAATGATCTTCGCCCGGGATACCGCCGCAGCATTTATGGCGCGCATGCGATCTATTTCCGAACGGCCGATGGCGTCGTTGAGATCATGCGTGTTCTCGGCCGGGAAAACCCGGGCACGGCGTTGGCCAAGGGCCAATCATGATCCGCGTCAGTCTTCCGCGCGTCGATCCGTTCAGCCCGGACGTGCCGTATAGTGACGGACACTTTCGGTAGAATATGTTAAGATGCAAGCATATAACAGTAATCGAGATGCTTGTTGGCTCAGAAAACATTCACGTTGTTTTTGTCTAAATCAGAAGTAGTTGGTTTTGAACAATTATTAACCGATTCTGCTGCTGAGCGTCTTGCTGAGCTTACAACTCAGATTCACGAAAATGCGGAGTTTGCTGATGGGGCGACGTTGTATGTGTTTTCTGGGTTTCCAACTGTTCCTCTTTGGCTAAGGCATTTGCGAGAAACATTTCCGGTAGGCGGACGAATTGAAAACAAATCGTCTTGTGGACTACTGTTTTTCAGAAAATCAGAGAGAATATTCGTCGCAACATTTGCACATGGCTGGATGTGTCTGAACGACGATTACCTTGAAGGCGATTTTGGCTTGCGGGTAGCAGTTAATGCTTTGGATGAAAAAAAACTTAAACGACTTGAGCGGGCCAACCTGGGTGATGCTTTAAAGGGCCTGTCACTTTCTCCGTTTCAACGTGAGTTTGGTTCTTTTGGGTTAGATGACGCGCTTGACCTAGTCCGGAGACTTGGAGGAGCCGCAAAAGAAGAAGTTTCGGCCAATGCGGTTAACGGATCTCAGTCTCTTAAAGTAACCGGAGATTATACCGTTGCCGATTTGCCAGAGATCGCTGACGAAGCTTTGGAATTGTATGCATCTGAGGCGTATCGGCGTACCGGGTTTAGCGTAATTGATCTGGTGTCACCGGTACCTGACCCTGCTTTAGCTCGACGATTAGACGGCCTTGCTGCAAATAGGATTCGTGAAGGTATGCCCGAATTTGAATTGGGGCTTCCGTTGTCATATGACGATGATGAGGTCGCGTTTCGATTTGTTGGGCCAGGTGTACGTGGCCGCTATCCCGACCTGCTTCTGCGTAATTACATATCAGTCATGCGTGGGAGACTGGACGACATTACGTCTCAGACTCTTCGTGAACATAAGATCGCAGCGATCTTTGATGACGATACTCGTCCTGAGACGAAATGGTCGATTCACAAAGCGTTGGTTGGATCAATTATTCACGAGGGCGGTCTATATGCGATCAACGAAGGATATTGGTATCGATTAGATGACGCTTTCACTCGGTCGGTTGAGCGGACATTCCAAGTGTCAATTGCAGAATGGGATGAGCGACCGCGACCACTACGCAAAATTTATGATGAAGCCGGCAATGGGTCATATCAGTCTGAAGAAAGTTACAATGAGGAACTGGCAAATGCGTTTGGATTGGTGCTTCTAGACCGACAGCTCGTGCGATTACCAGGTGTTCAAAGGCATGACTTCGAAGTTTGCGACCTCCTTGATATTGAAGCAAAAAAACTAATTCACGTTAAGAAGAGCTCCCGGCGATCAAGCGTGCTTAGTCATTTCTTTAAGCAAGGGTCTAATTCAGCTCAGCAGCTTGTGCTGCTTCCAGAAACAATGGTTCAAGTGATAGATATTGTTCGAGAGGTTGCGGGTGAGAATGCAGCGCAGCGTTTAATAGAAGCAAATGCAGATATTGAGCGGAAATGGACCGTCGAATTTATTATAGCTGATACGCCAAGAGCGGATGGCGAGTTCAATATTCCGATCTTTAGTAAGATTACGTTTAGAGATGAAGTCAGCCGATTAATGGCAATGGGGTACTTGGTTCGGCTGAAGTTCATCAGTCTAGAGCCTGAGGCGGTTTGAAGACGTAGTTCTGCGACAACTAGGTCATGAGAATGCCAAGTTGTCTCGCTCTGAGATTTTTTCCAACTAGTTTCCGAAATACTTCCCCGGACTAACGCCAAGCGCTTTTCGGAACATGGCGATGAAGGCGGACGGGCTGTCGTAGCCCAGATCCAGGGCCGTTGCCGTCACCGACTGGCCTTGGGCCAGCATTTCCAACGCTTTCAACAAGCGCGCCTGCTGGCGCCAGGCGCCGAAGGTCATGCCGGTCTGTTTTATGAACAGCCGCGCCAGGGTACGGGCGCTGGCGCCGGCGACCCGGGCCCAGTCGTCCAGGGTGCGGGGGTCGGCGGGGTCTTGGGCCAGTGTTTCGGCCATGCCCGTGATCCGAGGGTCTTCCGGCAGCGGCAGATGCAACGGCGTCTGGTCCAAGACCGCCAGTTGGTCCATCAGGACATCCATGACCCGGCCGTCAGGGCCGTCCGCGTCGTATTCGACGGGGATCTCGCAGGCGGCCTGGATCAACTCGCGCATCAAGGGGGAAATGGTCACCACGCGGCAGGTGTCCGGCAGGGGAGCCGCCGCGTCGGCGCGGATGAACAGGCTGCGCATTTCCACGGCCGTCCGGAACTCGGTCCGATGTTCCACGTTGGCCGGGACCCAGACGGCGCGTTCCGGCGGCACCACCCAGATGCCCGTGGCCCCATTTTCGGACGCGCCTTCGCCGGACGCCGCCCGCACGGCCATGACACCGGAAATGCCGTAAACCAACTGCCCCCGGGCATGGGAATGCCACCGCGTGGCCTCGCCCGCCGGGTAATCGGTCTTGGCCGCGACGATGGGCCGGGGCACCGATTGCAGGCCTTCGATCTGGTCGATCCGGTCGAGGGGGCGCAGCTGGGGCACGGGTCTGACCTCGAACCATGAAGGAATTTGTCTATTTATAGATATATATTGGCATTATATCGCAAGATTGTCGATCCGGCCTCGGGCATATTAAGAACAACAATCAACGAGGCCCGCCTTTTCAAGTGAGCGTCGGCAAGATTTTGGGAGATCGGCGACATGGACCGCCACGGCGTGCAGTTTCTGTTTTTGAACATCGGCCACCTGTTGGACCATTTGTTCCTGCTCATCTACGCGACGGCGGTCGTCACGATCTCGCTGGATCCGGCGTTTCAACTGACCTTTGCCCAGGCCATCAAGGATTTCGTCGGCGTGATGCCGTTCGAGGGGGCGGGCATCGTCCAATGGGCGGACGGTCTGGGCGAAGAGGACTCCTACGGGTTTCTGTTGGCGCTTTCGACGGCGAGTTTCATCGCCTTTGGCGCGTTTTCCCTGCCGGCCGGCTGGCTCGGCGATAAATGGTCCAAGCACGGCATGATGACCGTGTTTTTCATCGGCATCGGCGCCGCGTCGATCGCCACCGGGTTCGCCAACGGCCCCTATCAGGTCGCCTTCGGGCTGCTGGTGATCGGCATCTTCGCGGCCATCTATCATCCGGTGGGCATCGCCATGGTGGCGGAGAACGCCAAGTCCCTGGGCAAGGAACTGGGCATCAACGGCGTCTGGGGCAATTTCGGCGTGGCCTGCGCCGCCGTGGTCGCCGGTTTCCTGACCGCCGAATACGGCTGGCGCGCGGCCTTCATCGTGCCCGGCGCCGTTTCCATCGCCGTCGGCCTGGCCTATCTGGTGTTCTGCCGCAACGCCCCCGAGCCGCACCCGCTGGCCAGGAAGGACAAGTTCATCGGCGCCACGCCGGAACAGGTCAAGCGCGCCATCTTCGTCGTCCTGTTGGCCTCGGCGCCCGGCATGATCATCTTCAACTCGACGACCAACTCCCTGCCGAAGCTGTTCAACGAGCGCCTGGGCGATCTTGCCGGCGACGTGTCGCAGGCGGGCATGTGGGGGTTTTTCGTCTTCGTCGTCGCCTCCATGGCGCAGGTTATGATGGGGCATTTGTTGGACAAGTACCGCCTGAAGCCGATCTACATGACGGCCGTGGCGCTTCAGGCGCCGCTGATCTTCCTGGTCGCCTATGCCTATAACGAAGGGCTTCTGGGTGCGGCCACGGCGATGATGTTCATCGTCTTCTCGATTATCCCGATCCACGACACGATCATCGCGCGCTTCACGTCCAAGGACGTCCGCTCGCGCGTGTTCGCCCTGAAATACCTGGTGGGGCTGTTGGTGGGGGCCGCCGCCCTGCCGCTCACCGGATGGCTGCACTCGGTCATGGGCGGCTTCACCATGGTGTTC
>JANQIJ010000015.1 GCA_028282185.1 Rhodospirillales bacterium | reverse complement strand
CGACGCGGGCGAAATACGTCTATCGTCACGACTGGACGCCCGGCGACGTCGTCATGTGGGACAACCGCTGCACCTTGCACCGGGGGCGCTGGCACGATCCGGCAGACGTCCGCGACATGCGCCGGACGACGGTTTCCGACGAGGTGCCGACGGTTATCGACGACGACCCGGCGGAGGCGCCCGCGGCGTGAATGTCCGGGTCCGCTTAAGGCGTGGGCATGGGCCCGATTTCATGCAAATCTGAACGGGCATGCATACAGCAGTTGCGCCGCCGCGCAAGCCGAGGGCGCCAGGAGGCAAAGGCCATGGACACAGGCCGCAAACACATCGTCCGCGCACAGCGCCAGCCCTATGACGGGAAGGCCGAAGGCAACGTCGGCGACCGGCCGTTCGAGGGCCGGGTCGCCAACATTTCGACTTCGGGCGCCCTGCTTGAGGCGCCCGCAGGTTGGAGCCTGACCGACAACGACGCCTTCGTGAACCTGCATATCGCCGGCCTGGGCAACGTCCGGGGCCAGGTGGCGCGCCGCGCCGACGACGGCTTCGCCGTGGAATTCGACGAACGGGGCGAGGATATTGCCGCCATACACAAACGCCTGGAGGCGTCATTGGGCAAACAATGATGCCGCGGCCGCCGGACCCCGCCCTGCCCCTTGCCCTGTCCCGGACCTTCCCGTAACGTCCGCCGCAAATTCGCCGATCCCGGCGTCTTAGCGAAATCAATCCGAGGAACGTAGAATATGACCGACCATACACGCGCCGCCCTGGTCACCGGGTCGGGCCGCAACATCGGCCGCGCGGCGGCACTGGCCTGCGCCAGTCAGGGCATGAACGTGGTGCTCAACGGGGCCAGCGACCGGGCCGCCTGCGACGCCGTCGCCCAAGAGGCGCGGGCGCTCGGCGTCAAGGCCGAGGTGATCATGGGCGATGTCGGCGACAAGGTCGCCTGCGACGATCTGGCAACGCGGGCAATCGAAACCACGGGCGGCATCGACGTCTTGATCAACAACGCGGCAACCCGACCGTCCGACGCCTTTCTCGAGATGTCGGACGACGATTGGGAACGGGTCATCGACGTGAACCTGAACGCGGCGGTACGCCTGGCCCGGGCCTGCCTGCCGGGGATGGTCGATCGTGGTTGGGGCCGGATCATCAACTTCGCCGGAATGAACGCGATCCACGGCTATAACGGCCGCGCCCATGTCAGTGTCTCGAAACACGGGTCCTGGGGCCTGGTCAAGGCGCTCGGCAAGGAATTCGGACCCAAGGGCATCACCGCCAACATCATTTCGCCAGGGCCGATCGGCGGCGATCACACAGACCCAAAGATGGCGGCCCATATCGCCGAAACGGCGACCCGCGTGCCCATGGGGCGGGTCGGCACGCCAGATGAAATCGCCGGCATGGTGTCCTATCTGATTTCCGACGCCGGCGCCTTCATGAACGGCCAGCTGATCCAAATCAATGGCGGCGCCGAAACCTGACAGGTTTCCCAGGGGCCTCTCACTGGATGGCCTTGAGCTCGGTTTTTTGCTAAGAGTTTCTGTGACTTAACCGGCAACGATGGAGATCGGTCCGGGATGACGGGCAACCGAGGCAAAATGCGCGTGCTGACGGCCCTGGCGGTCGGGGGAGTGGCTTGGGGCATATCCCTGGTCCCGCAGTCGGCCGCGGCCTCGGCCGAAGACTGTGCCAACCAAGGCCTGCCGCCGGCCATGCGGGTGTTCGCTTGTGATGCTCTGATCGGGCAAGGCACCACCGATCCAGGAGCGTTCAGCGACCTGTTGGCCCATCGGGCCGACGCCCTGATTGCCCAGGGTTTTTGGCAAAAGGCGCTGGCCGATCTGAACCGGGCCGTTCGTCTGGCGCCCCGGCGGGCAGCGCCGCTGATCGCCCGCGCCCGGGTCAATCACCGGCTCGGCCGCCATCAAGCCGCGCTCATCGACATCGACGCGGTCCTGGTTCTGATGCCGACATTTGCCGACGGTTTGGCCGAGCGCGCGCGCGTCCTATTGGCGCTGGGCCGGAACCGCGATGCCGCCGGCGCCGCGACCCGGGCGATCAAATTGATGCCCGCCCATTCGAACGCTCTTGTGCAGAAGGGTGTCGCCGAGAGCCGCCTGGGACAGCACCGCCTGGCCAAGGACGCCTTCGACCGCGCAATCGCCGCCGACCCCGGCAATGGCGAGGCATTTCACGCGCGGGGCGTTTTGCACCGGAAACTGAAACTGTACCGCAGCGCGATCCAGGACTTGGATCAGGCAGTGCGTCTGCTGCCCTATCCGCTGGACAGTTTCAAGGAACGTGGCATGGCCCAGCACCAACTTGAAAACTATACCCTGGCCGCCGCGGATTTCGGCGACGCCCTGGACCTGGCGCCCGGTGACGCGGAACTGCTGTCGCTCCGTGGCCGCGCCCTGGCCGCCGACGGCAAGCTTCAGGCCGCCCTGATCGACCTGACCCGGTCCCTGGAGGCAGCGCCGTCTCGTCCCGAGACCTGGCGCCGGCGTGCCGAAGTTCACCGCCGCATGGATCGGATGAGCCTTGCCCTCGACGACATTACCCAGGCCATCGCCCTCGCCCCGAACGCCAGCGAGACCTATCTGCTGCGCGCCCGCATCCAATTGGGTCGGCGAAATTTGGGGCTTGCGCTGGACGACCTGAACGCCGCCGTGGTCCGCGATCCGGCCAATGTCGCGGCCCGCTATCTGCGGGCAAAAAAGCAGTACGAGCTGGAAAACTACGAAGCCGTGATCGTCGATATGGATGGCGTTCTGGCGGCCGAGCCGACCAACACCGGCGCCATGCTCAAACGCTCCCAGGCCTTCCTCAAGACCGAGAAGCCTGCTCATGCGGTGCAGGGCGCTACGGCGGCGCTTCGCCTGGCCCCGGGCTTGATCGACGCGCGCCTGGTTCGCGCCATCGCCTATGAACGCCTGAAGGACATTGGTCGTGCCCTGGCCGATCTGGACCATCTGTTGGTCGATGCTCCGCGCCACGTCGAAGCCTTGTCGCGACGCGCGGCGATTCACGCCGCCGCCGGACGCCCCGCCAGTGCCTACCGCGACCTGACCGTGATCCTCGAAGACGACCCGACCAACAACGAGGTTCGTCGACGGCGATCGGCACAGGCCCAACTGATGGGCGACCCGATATCGGCCATCGCGGATCTGGATGTCCTTCTGGCCGGACAGTCGAACGACTCCGATGCCTTGTTGGCCCGCGCCCGGGCGAACCTCGCGGCGGGCCAACCGGGCGAGGCCTCTGCAGACGCCACCGCGGCCATTGCCCATGGCGCGGATCCGACGGCGGCGCTGATCCTGCGCGGTCAGGCCCGTGGCCGCCTTGGCGAGATCGAGGCGGCAATCGCCGATTTCGACCTTGCGCTGCGCCGTGACCCCTTCCGGGGCGATGCGCTTGGCGCACGGGCGCGAACGCTGCTCGCCGCGGGACGCCTGGGCGAGGCATCAGCAAACTTTGTGCGTTGGTCGACCCTGCGTCCCGACGCCGTTGAGCCCTATCGCGTCCTGGCCCTGATGCGTTTGCAGGCCGGCGCCCTGGCCAGGGCCCAGGACGATATCGAACGTGGCCTCGCGGCCCGCCCCGACGACTATTTCCTCAGGCTTTTGGCCGCGGACCTGGCCTTGCGCCAAGGCAAGGCGCTGGAAGCCGGCAAGCGCGCGGCAGGGCTTCTGACGGAGAGCCCCCAATCGGCCCTGGTCCACCGTATTCGCGGCCTTGCCTGGTTGGAACAGGGACAGGTCGATTTCGCCGCCAGCGATTTCCGCCGCGCGACCGAATTGGTGCCCGGCGACGCCGATGCCTGGTTGGCATTGGCCCAAACCCACTATCAGCGGCGGGATTACACCGGCGCGCTTAGGGTGTTGGACAAGGCGATCACCGCCGAGCCCTCCTATGGCGCGCCGCACCTTCTGCGCGCCCGCGCCCTTGAAGCCGGCAATGACTGGACGGCGGCCGAAGACGCCCGCGCCGAAGCGTTCCGCATTGACCCGGACCTCAAGATGATCGTAGACAGGCCCGGCGGTTGGCGGCTGACCAATCGGTTGAAGCTTTCCGACCTGCCCTGACAACGACGACCGCCCCCTTCGGACCCCGCATGGACCCTGAACAACAATTCCAGAGCGCCGCCCAGCTGTTTCAAGCGGGCGACCTTACCGGCGCCGAAGATATCTTGGCGGCGCTGTCCGTCAGCGTCCCCAGCCATCCGGACATCCTGCATTTTCTCGGCCTGGTCAGGTTGCGCGCCGGCAAGGCGGAAGCGGCGATCGATGAC
>JANQIJ010000003.1 GCA_028282185.1 Rhodospirillales bacterium | reverse complement strand
GTCCCGGCGATCGGGTGATGATGGATGCCAATCAAGCCTGGGACCTGGAAACGGCCCAAGGCATGGCCGCCGCCTTGGCGCCGTTCGGCGCCGATTGGTTGGAGGAACCGCTCGCCGTCGACGCGCCCGAGGCCGATTGGGCGGCCCTGGCCCGAACCAGCGAAATTCCGCTGGCCGGCGGCGAGAACCTGTTTGGCGCGGCCACCTTCGCCACGGCGATCGACGCGGGGCATCTGGCGGTCATCCAGCCGGACGTCGCCAAATGGGGCGGGGTCAGCGGCTGCCTGGCCATGGCCCGCCAGGCCCTGGCCGGCGGGCGGCGTTATTGCCCGCATTTCCTGGGCGCCGCCGTGGGCCTCGCCGCCTCGGCCCATCTGCTGGCGGCGGCGGGGGGCGACGGCCTGCTGGAGGTGGACGTCAACCGCAACCCGCTGCGCGAAGACATCTGCGACCAGGCCCTAAACATTGCCGACGGGGTCTTTCATCTGCCGGCGGGACCGGGTCTGGGCCTGACCCCGGAAGAAGGCGCCTTTGGTCCCTATCTGATCAGCCACCGACGCATCGAATAGGGACCGTCCCCTTGAAACCTTCGGGGAAACGGGAGTATGTCTCCGTTTCGTAACATTGCGCACAGATAGCGCCCCGGAAACAACCATAGAGACCCCTGATGCAAGATTCCGCCCGCGCCGAGGCCACCGCCGCCCCGTCCAGCAAAGCCCGTCAATTGAGGGACATGCTGCGTTCGCCCGAGCTTGAGTTCATCATGGAGGCGCACAACGGCCTCTCCGCCAAGATCGTCGAAGAAGCGGGGTTCAAGGGCATCTGGGCCTCGGGGCTCGCCATGTCCGCCGCCATGGGCGTGCGCGACAACAACGAAGCGTCATGGACCCAGGTTCTGGAAGTCTTGGAGTTCATGTCCGACGCGACATCGATCCCGATCCTGGTGGACGGCGACACGGGCTGGGGAAATTTCAACAACATGCGCCGCGCCGTCACCAAGTTCTGCCAGCGCGGCATCGCCGGCATCTGCATCGAGGACAAACTGTTCCCCAAGACCAACTCGTTCATCGGCGAGGGCCAGCCGTTGGCCGACAAGGACGAATTCGCCGGCAAGATCAAGGCGGGCAAGGACTCACAGACCGATCCGGACTTCTGCATCGTCGCCCGGCTTGAAGCCTTCATCGCCGGGCGCGGCCTTTCGGAAGCGCTCGACCGGGCCCATGCCTATGCGGAGGCCGGGGCCGACGCGGTGCTGTGCCATTCCAAGCTGGCCACCGCGGAAGAGATCATGGCCTTCATGAACAATTGGGACAACAAGGTCCCGGTGGTCATCGTCCCGACCAAATATTACGCAACGCCGACCGAGGACTTTCGCCGCGCGGGCATTTCCCTGGCGATCTGGGCCAACCACAACCTGCGGGCCTCGATCACCGCCATGCGCGAGACCACCCGCCGCATCCATCGCGAGGAAAGCCTCGCCGGGATCGAACCCAATATCACCACGGTCTCGGAGGTTTTCGATCTGCAGGGCAACGCGGAACTGAAACAGGCGGAAAGCCGCTACCTGCCGACCCAGGCGGCGCCCGGCGCCGTGGTCCTGGCAGCCAGCCGGGGCGAGGCGCTCGGCCAACTGACCGCGGACCGGCCGAAATGCATGATCGACGTGCGCGGCCGGCCCTTGCTGGCGCGTCTGGCCGACACCTTTCATCAGGCGGGCATCCGCGACGTCACCGTGGTCCGCGGCTATGCCAAGCAGATGATCAACCTGCCGGGGATCAAGACCGTCGACAACGATTTTTATGAAAAGACCGGCGAGGTCGGCAGCCTGGCCTGCGCCAGGGACACGATCCAGGGCGAAACCATCCTGGCCTATGGCGACATTCTGTTCCGCCAGCATTTCCTGGACAAGTTGGCCGCCGCGCCGGGCGACATCGTCGTCGTCGCCGACGCACTGTGGCGCGAGCGGGGCGAGGAACTGGGACCCGAGGCCGGTGACGGCTGGATCCGGGACTTCATTACCTGCTCGCACCCGTTTTCCACGGACTTCCTGGACGAAGAGGAAACGGCGGTCACCTTGAACCAAATGGGACCGGACCTTGGACAAGACGACATCCATGGCGAATGGGTCGGCCTGGCACGCCTGACCGCGCGGGGCAGCGAGATCGTCCGCCAGGAAATCGACGCCATGCAGGCGGAAGGCAAGCTGGCGGATGCCGGCCTGCCGACGCTATTCACCCGCATCGTCGAAAAAGGCCATCATGTAACCGTGGTCTATGTCACCGGTCAATGGCTCGACATCGACCAGGCGGCGGACCTCAACCGGGCCAAATTGTTCCTATGATCAGCGCCGACGCCTTTCTGGGGCCATTGCGGGACCGGGGGGTCGATTTCTTCACCGGCGTGCCCTGTTCTTTCCTGACGCCGCTGATCAACCGGGTGGTCGGCGATCCCTCCCTCGATTACGTGGCCGCGGCCAGCGAAGGTGAAGCCGTCGCCATCGCCTCGGGCGCTTGGCTGGCCGGCCGAGAGACCTTGGTCATGTTTCAGAACTCGGGTCTGGGCAACGCCGTTAATCCGCTGACCTCGCTGAACCACCCGTTCAACATTCCGACGCTCTTGGTCTGCACCTGGCGGGCGGGTCCGGGGCTTTCGGACGAACCGCAGCACGAACTGATGGGCGCGATCACGCCGCAATTGTTCGACGTCCTGCGCATCCCCCATCGACCTTTCCCGACCGAAGACGCCGCGGTCGCCCCGGCACTGGATCAGGCGGTCGCCTGGATGGGCGAACGACACCAGCCCTACGCCTTCATCATGGAAAAGGGCAGCGTCGAGGACGACGGCCTGGCCGAAATTTCCATGCCGGCGCCGCGGGGCGGACCAATCACCGACCTGACCGTGGGCGGCGACCGGCCCGGTCGCATGGCGGCGATGGAGGCCGCCCTGGGAGCCCTGCCGGGCAGCGCCGCGATCATCGCCACCACGGGCAAATGCGGGCGCGAACTGTTCACCATCGACGACCGGGCGCAGCATTTGTACCAGGTCGGCTCCATGGGCTGCGCCGCCGGCATGGGCCTGGGCGTCGCCATGAACACGACCAACCCGGTCATCGTCTTTGACGGCGACGGCGCGGCGTTGATGAAATTGGGCACGCTCGCCACCATCGGATCGCGCGCGCCCGACAATCTCGTTCACCTGGTCCTGGACAACGGGACCTACGATTCGACCGGCGGCCAGCCGACCACCGCGCCCGCCGTGGACTTCGCCCGGGCGGCCCAGGCCTGCGGCTATGCCGGTGCCTGGCGGACGGATGACCTCGGCGGGTTCACCCGCTGTCTCTCGGATGCCTTGGCGACGCCGGGTCCACACCTGATACACATGAAGATCGCCCCGGGCTCGATGTCGGGCCTGGGCCGGCCGACGGTCAAGCCGCCCGAGGTCGCACGTCGCTTCAAGGCCTTCCTCAAGCCCTTCTTATCAAGTCAGGACGCCTGACGGCCGTCCCCGGGGGCGGATTTTTGACTTGTCCCGCAGGCATGTTACCCTGACGCCAATGCCTCGATCACAGGCCTTATCACGTTCAGGACGAGAGGAAGGCAGGCCTCCATGCCCGACCAATTGGTTGAAACCGCCGAAGACGTCTCGGAAATCGCCTTCGGCTTCATGGCGTCGAAGGCGTTGTTCGCCGGACTTCACGTGGATGTCTTCACGCCGCTCGCCGAAGAGCCGATGACCGCCCAGGAATTGTCCCGGGAAACGGACGTCCCGGTCAACCGCATCACCACGCTGATGACGGCGCTCACCGGGGTCGGCCTGGTTGAGCGCGACGGCGAGCGCTACGCCAATTCGCCGGGCGCGCAGGCCTTCCTGGCGCGCGGCGCCAAGCACGAATTCGGCGACTACCTGCGCTATCAGATCGACAAGCAGCTGTATCCCTTCCTCGACCAGTTGAACCAGGTGATGGACGGTTCGCTGGAACCGGAAGCCATCGATTCCTACCAGCATTGGATGGCCGATCCGGAACAGGCGGCGCTCTATTCCGAAGCCCAGCACGCCGGGTCGTTGGGTCCTGGGAAGACCCTGGCCCGGCTGGTCGATCTGTCCGGCGCCGACAGCCTGCTCGACGTCGCCGGCGGCACCGGCGCCATGACGATCCGCCTGCTGCAGGCCTATCCGGGGCTCAGCTCGACGATCATCGATTTCCCCAACGTCTCGGAAATCGGTTGGCGATTCGTCACCGAGGCGGGATTGATCGATCGGGTCCGCTACATCCCCGGCAACGCCTTGGAAGTCGCCTGGCCCCGGGAACAGGACGCGGTGCTGATGTCTTATCTGTTTTCCGGCGTGCCGGAAGACGCCCTGCCCGTACTGACCGACAACAGCTGGAACAGCCTGGCCCCCGGCGGCCATATCATGATCCACGACTTCATGGTCGAAGACGACCGCCAGGGTCCGCATCTGGCGGCGCTCTGGCAGTTGCAGCACATGGCATTCACCCCGGACGCCCATTCGGTGACGCCCGGCTGGCTTCGTCGGCAATTGGCGGAGATCGGCTTCATCGACATCCAGGAAGAGGAAATGGTCCCGGGCCTGACCCGCCTGCTGCGCGCCCGCAAGCCTGCTTGAGATTCGGCCCGGCGCCGATCAAAACAGGCTTTCGCCCTTGCTTTCCTTGCCCAGGAGTCGGGGATCGGGAATTTCCACGGTCCGGCCCTCGAAGTTGGCCAAGCCTTCTTGTTTCACGCCGCGAATGATTCGCGACATGGACTCCGGCCGAACACCGATCATCGACGCGATGTCTTGACGCGACAGCGGTAGGTCGAAGTACCAAGGGGCGTCAATGCCGAACACCTCATCACATTGATGCGCCTTGCCGAAGACGATCAACAGCCTGAGGAAGCGCAGGCGCGACGGCGCCGTTGCCGTTTCCAGAACCTTCGATTCCGTGCGTTGCAGGTCGATCGCCAAGTGGTTGAAAAACTTGAAACCCAGCTTCGGATTTTCCAGGACCAGGCGCCGCGCCGCCGCCTGATGCACGCGGCAGATCCGGCTTTCGGTCAAGGCTTCGGCGGATACCAGGCGCGGGCTATCGCAGATCATCGCCCGAAAGCCGAAGGTTTCGCCGGCGCGGACCAAGCGCAACAACACAGACTCGCCCTGCGCGTCGACCTTGCGAATGCCGACCAAGCCGGCATCGATGCAATAGACACCGTTCGGCTCGTCACCTTCGTGATAAATGGGTCCACCGGCCAGAAAAGCCAGGTCACGCCGCCCTGCGGCCATGCGCTCAGAGTCCGTGCAACTGAGAACCGACCATTCCGTGTTTCGAAAATGCTGACAACCATCGCAGTCGTGGCCCATGCAAACCCTCCCTTGCTCACATCGCCCCGAAAGCCCCAATTGATGGGGTCCAACGACGGAAGGGTTGCTTAGTCTGGACGACTTGAAATTAACATATGTTAAGTCGCAGCGGCCATCCCGCCGCGCGCCGAGCGCGGCGGGATGGCCGGAAAATCGGCCGATTGACAGCGGTTTCAGTAGGTGCTTTCGCCCAGACTTTCGATTTCCAGGCGTTCCGGATCCGGGATTTCGACCTGACGGCCGCGAAACCGGGCGAGACCTTCTTCCTGGACGGCGCGGATCATGCGCGACATGGATTCCGGACGCACCCCGATCATCGAGGCGATGTCCTGGCGCGACAGCGGCAGTTCGAAATGCTGTTCGTTGCCGTCATCGACATCAGGTCCATCCAGACCGGTGGCGCCGAAGGCCACCAGCAGGCGCAGGAAGCGCAACCGCGACGGCGCCTTGACCGTTTCCAGGACCTTGGTTTCCGTTTCCCGCATGTCCCGCGCCAAGTGGTCGAAGAATTTGCAGACCAATCCGGGGCAGCCTTCGACCATCGGCTGGGCCGCAGCCTGCGGCAGGCGACAGATGCGGCATTCGGTCAATGCCTCGGCGCTGACGCTATGCGCCTCGTCGGTGATGAAGGAACGGAAGCCGAAGGTCTCGCCCGGCCGCACCAGGCGGAGCAGGACGGACTCACCCTCGGCATCGACCTTGCGAATCCCGACCAGACCCGACGACACGCAATAGGCGCCCGTCGGCTCGTCACCCTCATGATAGATCGGCTCGCCCGGCAGGAAATGGCATTTCCTGCGGACCCGGTCCATTCGGTCCCGCCCGGCGTCGTCCAACGCGGCCCATTCGGTTTTTCGGAAATGGTGGCAAGCAGCACAATTCGTACCCATGGCAAATCCCCTTACTCAAGGTCACCGCGCCTCTAAAACCCCAATGGGGCGCAGAACGATCACAGGATTGCGTATTTTTGCGGCGAAGAAATTGATCTGAATCAATACCCGCCCCCCGGCCGCGGACTAGGCTCGAATCCGCGCCCCCAAACGGGCTCTCCAAGCGGAGACAGATGCCAAATGCCCGATCAGGATGGCCGGGAAACACCCTCAGGTAAACCGCCGGCGAACCTCGCCGAAACCGTCCGGCGGTTTATCAAGCGATACGGCGACGACGCCCTGGCGGAAGCCCAGCGGCGGACCCGCGAGTTAGAGGAAGAAGGCGACATCCAGGCCGCGGAAACCTGGCGTCAGGTCGCCGCCGCGATCGCCGCCGCGGCCCGATCCGGATCGAACAAAGTCCATTGAACGGCCGGACACGCACCGCTTGGCCGCTAGAGCGTGTCATGTCTAGATCACCAGTTTTCGAAGCCGCTGGGAGATGATGTCGAGAATGCTGACCGACACCACGATGATGATCACGATGGCGGCGGTTTCCGCGTATTGAAAGCCGCGGATGACCTCCCAAAGGATCATGCCGATGCCCCCGGCGCCGACGATGCCGAGCACCGTGGCCGAGCGCACGTTGGATTCGAAACGGTAGAGGGAATAGGAAATCCAGAGCGGCAGAACCTGGGGAATGACGCCGTAGATGACCTCTTCCAGGCGAGTGGCGCCGGTCGCCCGAATGCCTTCCACCGGGCTCGGATCGATTGCCTCGACCGCTTCGGAAAACAGCTTGGCGAGAATCCCCGTGGTATGCACCCAAAGCGCCAACACACCGGCGAACGGCCCCAGACCGACGGCGACGACGAACAGCATGGCGAAGACGATTTCGTTGATCGCCCGGGCCGCGTCCATAAGCCGGCGCATAGGCTGAACGATCCACCAGGGGGCGATGTTCTCCGACGACAGGATGCCGCAGGGGATCGAACAAATCACCGCCAGAACCGTGCCCCAAACGGCCAATTGGATGGTGATCAGCATTTCCTGGGCGTAAATTTCCCATTCGACGAAATTGGGCGGGAAGAATCCCTCGACGAACTTCACCATGTTGCCGGAATCGCGGATCAATTCCATGGGCCGCATGTCGGCCCCGTCCCACGACCACATCAAGATGAGCGCGAACAGGCCCCAGCCAAGAACATTCATGACCGAGCGTTTAAGCTCGGGTTTCGGCAGTTCCAGGACCTTCTCCCGGCCGCTCGTGATCGTCGCCATGGCGCTCCTCCGCCCCCTCAGGGTTTTGTTGGATGGCTGAAAAGAAAAGCGGGGCGGCCCGTGCTGTCGGACCGCCCCGCCCTCATGATCGGTCTTACTTACCGACGTGGTCGGCCAGAACCTTCAGGGTTTCAAGCTGCTCTTCGATCATCTTGACCCTGGCCATCTTGTCCTGATCGTTCATCTTGCTCTTCTTGACCTTCAGCTTGTCCTTGAACAGGGCCAACTGACGGATCGGATAGAGTTGCGTGTTGTCGGAGGCGACGAACGGCGCCAACTGCATGCCGGCCAGGTTCTTCCGCGCCTGCTCGATCTCTTCCGGCGCGCCGAACCGGCCGTAGGACAGGAAAAAGCCCTGGATCCGTGCCTTCAGGTCGCGGGACAGGTCTTTGCGGTAGGTCAGCGGATCCGACGGGATCAACGGCGATTCCCAAATCACCTTCACGTTCTTGGCCAGATCGGGAACCTTCTTGTGCGAACGCACCCACTGTTCGGAGTTGTTGGCCGCCGCATGGACCTGCTTGTTGGCAACGGCCATGAAGTTGGTTTCATGGTTGGAGTTGCGCACCGTCTTGAAGCAGGTCTTCGGATCGGCGTCGTTCTGCGCGAAGACGTAGTAGCTCGGCACCAGGAACCCGGACGTCGAGTTCGGATCGCCGATCCCGAAGTCCAGGGACTTGTCGCATTTCAGCAGGTCGTCCAGGCTCTTCAGACCCGTGTCCTTATGGGTGATGACGTAGGAGTGGTAGCCCTGCTTGCCGTCGATCCCGACCTGTTGGGCGAAGACTTCGGCGCCGGAGCGGTCAACCGCTTCCATCGCGGACTTGTTGCCGTACCAGGCGACGTGGACCTTGCCAAAACGCATGGCTTCGATGATCCCGGCGTAGTCCGGGGCGAAGAACGGCTTCACCGGCAGGCCGATGGCCTTTTCCATATCGGACAGCAGGGGCAGCCATTGTTCTTTCAGGTTGGACGTGGATTCGGTCGAGATAATGCCGAAGTTGACGGTCTCGGGGTCGCCTTCGAGGGGCTTGAAATCGGCCACGGCCTGGCCGGCCAGGGTAATCCCGGCCGCCAGCATGGCGGCCTGCGCCATTGTCTTGAACATGGTGTTGAACTCCTTCCTTTGGTGCTGCTGATTAACGTTCCGCTTGTCGTCATACAGTGTGGTTTCGAGAACTCCGATGGGTCCGCGCATGCGGCCGTCGGTGGGTCGTCGGTGGGTCGGCGATCATCCCGCGGCGACGACAAGATCACCGTCGGCCGTCACATGGGTGGTTGCGCCGGCACCGCTCGCGGCTTGGTCCTCCAGGCCCATCAGTTCCTCGCATTCGTCGCCGTAAAGGTCGCGCAGAATGTCCGGCGTGACGTCGGCGCTGGCGCCGTCGTAAACCACGGCACCGGCCCTGAGCGCGACGACCCGGGGGCAATACTTCAATGCGTAATCCACCTGGTGCAGGGAGACCACGACGGTCCGCGCGTCTTCGGCGTTGATCTGGGCCAGGGCGTCCATGACCCGCTTGGACGATGCCGGGTCCAACGAAGCGATCGGTTCGTCGGCGAGGATCACCGCCGCGCCCTGGACCAGGGCGCGGGCAATCGCCGCGCGCTGCTGCTGGCCGCCAGAAAGGGTCGAGGCGCGCTGTCCCGCCGTATGGGCAATACCGACCCGGTCCAGCGCCTTCAGCGCCAGTTGCTTTTCCGACTTGATGAACAGACCGAAGAACGCGCGAAAGCCGGAAATCTGTCCCAACAGGCCGGTCAGCACATTGGTCAGAACGCTCAACCGTTCAACCAGGTTGAACTGCTGGAACACGACACCGATCCCGACCCGGACCTTGCGCGCGTCCGGCGAAATCCGGCCCTGGGCCTGGATCGCGTCGCCATGGACCAAGACCTCGCCGCCGGCGTCACCGCGGTCGGCGGGGATCAAGCCCGCAATGTGCCGGATCAGCGTCGATTTGCCCGATCCGGAAGCGCCGATCAAGGCGACCATCTCACCCGGTTGAATGGTGAGATTGATGTCCTTGAGAGCCCTGTTCGTACCGCCGAACGTCTTATTAAGACGGTTGACCTGAATGGCCGCCATATCTGCCCGATGCCCCGTTCCTGGAGTTTATGTCCTGGAATTCTTGGGGGCACAAATGACCCGACAGGCATGAAGCTTTGAAGATGCAAATATGATGTTTGGGTTTCGACCTCGTGTCAAAACGGTGACACTTCAACCCTCCGCGCCTACCGGGCGGCGACCACCATGATCTCGACCTGGACGTTCAATTCCAACTGCGCGCCGACGCAGGCCCGGGCCGGGCGGGCGAGATCCCCCAACCAGGCTTTCCAGACCTCGTTCATTTCCGGCTTGCGGCGCAGGTCGTCGAGCCAGATGTTGGCCGACAGCAACTTGGACTTGTCCGTCCCCATCTTGGCCAGCCGGTCGTCGATCTTGTCCAGGACCTCTTGCGTTTGGCCCTTTATGTCCTGCGTCAGATCCGAGGCGGTCAGGCCGCAGAGATAGACCCGGTCGCCCTGGGCCGTGGCCTGGCTCAGAATTTCGCCTGAATCCAAATGTTCAACAGTCATGGGGGGATCTCCCTGTCCGGATTGGGGTCCCGCATCCTCGCCCCATCGCCGGCGCGAGGCAACCGGCATCTCGCGGTTTTTCCGGCAGGGCCCCCATGCAACAATGACGGACAGCGGGGACGGGCGACGAGCATGATCGGTAGGGAGGGGCCGCAAGAATCACGGGACGGCAACGAAAAGGGGCCCGGCGGACCGGGCCCCTGAATTTTGTGACTGCCGTCTTGTTAACGGGCTGCACCCAAATTCACATGATCTAAGCTTTGGCATGATACCCTTATACGTTTTAAAATGCCACAGATAGATATACGCATCGGAAATGATCATGGGCTGGGGAGGTGATCATGGACTGGCGGCTCGGACTTGACCTGGGGACGAATTCCATCGGCTGGTGGGCGTTCCGCGTCGAACGGGAGGGACCGGACGCGGACAGGTCCGGCGAGGACGCATCGGGCGCGGCGGCGCCCGGCGCGGACGGGTCGAGCAAGGACGGGCGCTGGCGACCCGTGGCCTCTCTGGACGGCGGCGTCTACATCTTCCCGGACGGCCGCGAGCCGGCCAAGGGCGGGCGGGTCGGCGACAGCCTCGCCGTTTCCCGGCGCCAGGCCCGGGGCATGCGACGCAATCG
>JANQIJ010000377.1 GCA_028282185.1 Rhodospirillales bacterium | reverse complement strand
ACAGCATGGCCGCCTGGTCCTGATGCAGGGACAACAGGAAAATCGCCGCTTTCTCCGTGCCGGAAAGGGCGCGGTAATCGTCCTTGATACGGGCCATTGTCACCCCGCTTTATCGCCCAAGGGGCTTTCTGGTTCCGACCGTTAACTATGCCGCCAGAGTGGCCCAACATTCAATCGATGAATACCCCTCTAAACCGATCGGGGTTAACAGCTCGTTTACCGCCCGCCTGTAGGCTATGCCGGAGTTTCCATCGCGCCCGCGCTCGGAGGATTTTGCATGGCCCGCAAGAAGGTTTTCGCCCTATCGGCTTTGGCGGCATTGATGGTTGGCCCGTTCTGGGCGCAAAACGCTCAAGGTCAGGCCGCCGACGGCCGAATTCAGGGGTCTTGGCAAAATTTGCCAGGCAGCGCCTTGCCCAGCCGGCCCGGCCCGGTGCCCCACGTTACCACGGGCATCGTTCAGCCGGGCCAGACCAACGAGGCGGTCAAGCCCCACGTGACCCGGCAGCCCAGTCTTTTCGTTCATCCGGACCGAGAATTCCAATTGACCATCCCCGCCGGCGTAGCTGTTCATCAACGAGGACCGGAGAAGCACCTGGCGATGCGATCGCCGAAAGGCTTCGTGATGAACCTACAGACCGGCGACCGAAATCGGGAGGTTCCGCTGGATGGGATGTTGGGCCGCCTGGAAGCCCGTTATTTGGGAGGTCAAGGCCCTTGGCTGCGGAAACTGTCGGCAAAACAGATACAGATCGGCGGTCTGCCGGGTCTTCAGGCGATCTACGAGGGCCATCGCGCGAAGACGCGCGTCGTGATCGCGCGAGGTCAGGCGACGGACTTCGTCTTTACGTTTGTCGCGCCAAACGACCTCTATGCGGAGCAGGGTGGAACCTTCGATTGGATGCTCGCCAATTTCCGTCCCGCGGCGGTCGATATGGCGGGCCAGGCGGCCCAGCCGGCCCGCGAGGCTGGCGCATCGGTGGTTCCGGTGCGCTCGGCCGCTACCGTCGATTCTTTCGCCGACGGCCGTCGTTCCAGGGCTGAGGCTCCCTCAACCGGCCCGGCGATGCATCGCTTTGTCGAACCGGGCTACGGGTTCCACATGGATTATCCGATGGATTGGACGGTCCATAAACCGACGGCGTTTACCGCTTCGTTCAGCGGACCCGACGGCAGCCCCGCGTTCGACGCGGTGGTCTCGGTTCAGAACGTCAGCCCGAAAGGCGCCCATTCGAGCAAGGAGTCCGCGGCCATCGCCGCGGCCGACCTGCTTAGCGCGCTTGATACCACGACCCGGGAAATGACAGTCCTGGCCGAGGGCAATCTTGCCGAATCGCCCGGATCCCAGTTCGTCGCGCGCTATGAGTTCTCGGGTAAGACCTATCGTAAATGGGCCGTCGTCGTGCCGCGGCCGTCGGGTCAGATTGCCCACATCTGGTCGTACACGGCGCCGGATCCTTCGTTTGACGCGTTCAAACCGGTGGCGGAAACGATGCTTCGTTCCTGGACCTTGACTCGCTAGACTGCGCCGCCGGCCCAAATCGGCCGTTTAGCGATGGAACTGACGCACCCCGAATGAGTCATGTCCCAAACAAGTTTCGCTGTCGGCGCGCCATCGCGCGCGCGGCCCTGGCCGCGCTTCTTTCGGCCGGTGTCTTGTGTGCCGGCCTCGGCGCCGCCGCGGCCGGTGGCCTGGGGGGGACCAACAAGCAGACGGATCTTGACCGGCTGCTGCATGCCTTCGAAATCATTGCTTTCGGCTCGGAAACAAAGGCGGTGGCAGAACGTTCGTTGCTGTTGAAGTGGTCGCGGGCGCGGATACCCGTGAATTTCAGTTGGATTCCCGAAATCGACGATCGCGGACCGCGCAGCCGGCCGGCCCATCCGGCGTGGCGGGAAAAGGCCTGGGCGCATCTGAAAGCTTTGCAGAAAATTACCGGGCTTGTGTTCGAGGATTCCATTTCGAAGCAGAAACGGCCGCTGATTTCTGTGGTCTTTACACCGCGGCATTTGCTTGGAAAAATTCCCATTCCTGGCGTCGGCGACGGTCTGCAGCGCGAACTGGCGGCGCCTGGAGGGTGTTATTTCGTCGCGTTTCGCGGCTCGGACCAAGCCCTGGAGCGGGCCGTCATCGTTGTCAACGCCGAGCGCGGCATTGAACGCATCGATCATTGCCTGTTGGAAGAGCTCACCCAAGCATTGGGCTTGCCCAACGACACGGACCTGATCAGGCCATCGATCTTCAGCGACAATGACCGGTTGTTGAAGCTCAGTCAGGATGACACGGTGATTCTGCAAACGCTGTATCATCGCGACTTGACCTCCGGCATGGCCCGGCCTCAGGCGATCGCCTTGGCCCGTCTGATCATCGGCGAGCTTCTCGCCGCGCGGCATTGAGCAAGCGCTGGCATCCATGCGACACGCCCGCTCGGGGAACTGCTGCGCCTTGCGGTGACCTTGCCAGTAGGGGAATGTTAGAGCATCGGGCGCATAGGCTGAATCTTTTTAGGGATTCCCTTTTTGTCTGATTTGTGATTCACGGTAGTCGGAGGTGGATCATGGGCAGACCCTTA
>JANQIJ010000333.1 GCA_028282185.1 Rhodospirillales bacterium | reverse complement strand
GAGGGCCGGGCCCAGATCGCCGAGGCCGATCGGACGGGGCGGGGCACCTTCCGGTTGCGCGCCGCCTGGACGAAAGAGGACCTGGGCCGCGGTCAATATCAAATCGTCGTCACGGAAATTCCCTATCAGCTTCAGAAATCGAAACTCATCGAACGCATCGCCGACCTGATCCTGGGGCGCAAGATGCCGATCCTGGCCGATGTCAGGGACGAGTCGACGGAACAGGTACGGATCGTCCTGGAGCCGAAGAACCGGACGGTTGATGCCGAAACCTTGATGGAACACCTGTTTCGCGAAACCGATCTGGAAACCCGCTTCAACCTGAACATGAACGTGTTGGATGCAAGCAATACGCCCGGCGTGATGTCGCTGCGCGAGGTTTTGCGCGCGTTCCTGGACCATCGACACGCGGTTTTGATCCGGCGCAAGACCCACCAACTGGAGAAGATCGAACGTCGGCTGGAGATCCTCGGCGGCCTTCTGGTCGCGTTTCTCAACCTTGACGAGGTGATCCGCATCATCCGCGAGGAAGACGACGCCAAGGCCGAGTTGATGGTCCGTTTCGATCTGACGGAAGTTCAAGCCAATGCGATCTTGGACATGCGGCTTCGGCAGTTGCGAAAACTTGAAGAGATCGAAATCCGCAAGGAAAATGAAACTCTTACCGGCGAACGCAAGGTCATCAAGAAACTCTTGAAAGACGAAGGCCTGCGCTGGAAACAAGTGTCGGCGGAAATTGCCGATGTACAAGCCCGGTTCGGCGCCAAGACCGACCTGGGCGCGCGTCGAACCCGTGTTGCGGGTCCGCCGACGGCGGCCGTGGTGCCGCTGGACGCGTTGGTTGAGAAAGAGCCGATCACCGTGGTGTTGTCCGAGAAAGGCTGGATCCGGGCGTTGAAAGGCCATGTCGAGCCCAGCACCGAGGTCAAGTTCAAGGAAGGCGACCGGCTCAAGTTCCAGGTCACCGGGCAGACCACGGACAAGTTCCTATTGTTCGCCACCAATGGCCGTTTCTACACGCTCGCGGGCGACAAACTGCCCGGCGGGCGGGGCCATGGCGAACCGGTGCGGCTGATGGTCGACCTGCCCAATGGGCACGATCCGGTGGCGCTGTTTGCCTATCGGGAAAGGGTGAAATACTTGATCGCCGCCGACACCGGGCGCGGGTTTATTGTTCTGGCCGACGAGGTGGTCGCGCAAACCAAGAACGGCAAGCAGGCTTTGAACCTGGCCTCGGGAGAGGAAGCGGCGGCCTTGGCGGAAGTCGTCGAAGGCGCGGACGCCGTGGCTGTCGTCGGCGAAAACAGAAAGTTGCTGATCTTTCCGCTGGAAGAGGTTCCCGAGATGGGCCGTGGGCGCGGCGTCATCTTGCAGCGCTATGCAAAGGGGGGACTGAGCGACGTCGCCACCATGCGGACCGCGGATGGCCTGACCTGGCGCACGGCGGCGGGCCAGCGGGGCGAATCGGATATCGAGAAGTGGCGTGGCAAGCGGGCACAGTCGGGTCAAATGGTGCCGCGCGGGTTTCCCCGGTCGGGCCGGTTTTCGTAGCCGGGACGGAATCGCAAGGAAAGCGTTAGCCGAAGAGATCCTGCCATCCCTGGGTCGTATGCACCTGCAGGGGCCGAAAACGTGCCTTGTAAGACATCTTGTCGCACCCTTCGATCCAGAAGCCGAGATAGACATATGGCAGGCGCATTTCCCGCGCTTTCTTGACCAGCCAAAGGATCATATGACTGCCAAGGCCCCGTTGCCGCGAGGCCGCGGGATCGAAAAAGCTGTAGACTGCGGAAAGCCCGTCGCTTAACCGATCGGCCAGCAAAGCGGCCAACAGTCTTCCATCGTCGTCGCGGAACTTGATCAACACGGTTTCGACCGGCGTGTCCTCGATCAAGGCCTGGTAATCGAGGAAATCCATCTTCGCCATATCGCTGCCGTTGTGGCGCGCCATCTGATATTCGACGAACAGCTTGAATTGTTCTTCATCGGCCATCGGCGCGCAGGTTTCGGCGATCAGGTCGGCGTTGCGCTTGAGAATGCGATTGAACGACCGTCCGGGTCGAAAGTCATCGACGACAATGCGCACGGCCTTACAGGCGTCACAGTCGGCGCAGGCGGGTGCGTAGACGATGCCGTGCGAGCGCCTGAACCCGGCGATCGTCAGCTGGTCATGCAGCTTGGCGGAATCGCGACCGAACAGTTCGGTGACGACGCGGCGCTCGGTCTTTCCCGGTAGGTAAGGGCAGGGCAGGGGCGCGGTGGCGAAGAAAAACCGCGTATCCGCTAATGGTTTATGGCGCATGACCTGCCTGCCCGTTAATGACCCGGGGCACCCGACGGACACCCGATCATTACTGTGGCCTAAGGTCCTGTCGAATTTCAAGGTTGATCCCGGGTAGGACGGGTTGCGCCGGCGCGGGCACGGCTCCGTCTTGCGCGCGGTTACCCGGTTGCGACAGGGGCGGGGCGGGGGCGCCTTGTTCCTGCTGGCGGCGAATCTCGTTCAACCCGGGAAGGGCCTCGGTTTCCCGCTCGCGCTCCTGTGCCTGTTTAAGGCGTTGCAGTTCGGCCTCTTGGCCGGTACCGCGGAGCAGGACGATGCTCAGCCGGCGGTTGCTGGGATGGGCCGGGTTATCCTTGATCAGCGGCTCCGTCGCCGCCTTGCCGACGACTTGGCTCACCCGGTCTTCGGGCACGCCGAATTCCTCCAATGCCCGGCGGGCGGAATTGGCCCGATCGGCCGAAAGTTCCCAGTTACCGTAATCCCTGCCGGCAAAAGGCGTCGCGTCCGTATGCCCGGATATTGAGATGTCCTGCGGCATGGAGAGGATCACCTCGGTGACCAATTCCAAGAGCCGTTTGGTGTGTTGGAACATGTTCGCGCCGCCCGAGGGGAACATGGCAAGGCCGTCACGATCGAGCAGCTGAATACGCAGGCCGTCGGGTGTGTTGTCGACCAATAGGCTTTCCTTCAGCTGACGCATTTGCGGAACGTTCTCAAATGCCTGTTCCAGCTCTTCCTTGGCTTCCTCAAAGCTTTCTTCTTCCTTCTTGGCGGCTTGGGCCTCAATGTCTTCTTCCGTGGGGTCTTTGGACCCTTCACCTTCGGACAAATCACCGCCGGTGCCGGCTTTGGGCGGCGGCAAATCCATGGTCACGCTGTCTTGCGCGGTCGCCGAAACGGCGGCCCCTTCCTCGGTGATCGTCTTGCCGCCCAGGATGTCTCCGGCGCCGCTGGTCGACTGCGAGACGGAGACCGGGGCAAAATAATTGGAGATGCCTTCGAGGGATTCCTGGGTCACCGAATTCAACAGCCACAAAAGCAGGAAGAACGCCATCATGGCGGTTACGAAGTCCGCGTAAGCGATCTTCCAGGCGCCGCCGTGATGGCCGTGCCCGCCTTTGTTGATCTTCTTGATGATGATCGGTTGTTGACCGGCTTCTTCCGCCATCATCTCTTCCTAAAATCGAGCTCCGGGGTCGGCACAAGGCACCATCGTCAGGCCGCGGGCAGATTGCCGACCATTTCTTCCACTTCGGCGAAACTGGGCCGGACACCATGGCCCAGGGTTTTGCGGGCGAATTCCACGGAAACCTGCGGCGCATAGCCCTGCATATGGCCAATCAGGGCGACCTTGATGCAGTTCAGGTAGGCGCCATCGGATTCATAGGTATTGCGCAGCGACACCGCCACGGGGGCCATGAAACCGTAGGCGATGAAAATGCCGCTGAACGAGCCGACCAAGGCGGCGGCGATGAGGTTGCCCAGCACTTCGGGCGGCTCGCTGATCGAGCCCATGGTGACGATCACACCGAGAATCGCCGCGACGATGCCGAGCGCCGGCGTGGCGTCGGCCATGCTCTGCCAGGCGTCGGACACCAAATGCACCTCGTGGTGATGCTTTTCCAGTTCCGCGTCCATGACAGCTTCGACCTCATGAGGATTGCTTGCTCCCAGGGTCAGCAACCTCAAATAATCGCAGAGGAACTCGACGGCGTGGTGATCGGCGTGAAACATGGGGAAATTGCTGAAAAGCGTGCTTTCTTCCGGTTTTTCCACATGGGACTCCAGGGCAAGATCGCCCTTGGTCTTGGCCAACCGGAAAACCGTGTAGAGGGCGCCCAGGAGTTCTTCGTAATGTTCGCGGGTGTAGGTCGGCCCCTTAATCAAGGTTCCGAAAGAGCTTCCGACCCCTTTGATCACTGACTTTGGGTTGCCTGAAATGAAAGCGCCAATGGCGCCCCCGAAGATGATAACGAATTCAACTGGTTGCCAAAGAACCGCATAGCTCCCGACGACACCATAGGCGCCGAATACGCAAACGATCACGATCAGGGAGCCGACGATATAGAGCATTCAGCGTTCTCCAATGGGCAGACCCGGCGCTGGAACGGAAAATGTTCCGCTGGGTCAGTCGAGAAGCTATCGCCGTTGCGCCCCAAATGACAAGCATTTCTCGCAGCCTAGACACCAGAGCGGTCGAGACACGAGCCCGTCGAACTTGCCGTTGAACCTTCGCGCTTGGCCGGATCGCGGCCAAGACGGGGAAGCTCGGGATTTCGGTGTTCGCCGAGCCCGCGCGCGTCGGGGCTTGTCATGGGGTCTGCGGGCGACGTATTCATGGCATGTAGTCCCACCGATCTGGGTGGTTGCACGCCGCGCCAACAAAAGGATCCCCGAAAATTCCATGGATTCGGCTTCGTTTAAAAGCGCCCTGGCTTGCTTTGCCTCGGGCGTGACCGTGGTCACCGCGCCGGGCAATGGCGCCGGCCCCATTGGCATCACCGTCAGTTCGTTCTGTTCGGTCTCGCTGGAACCGCCGTTGGTCTTGGTTTGCTTGGACAACGGCACGGGCGCCATCGAACAGTTCGCGGACCCGGACGCAGCCTTCGCGATCAATGTTCTGGCGGAAAACCAATCGTCGCTGTCCAATGATTTCGCTGGGCCGCAGACCTACGACATGCACGGTCACGCACATGACGTCGGGGCTTCCGGCGTACCGTGTCTCGCCGGAGTCGCGGCGGTGCTCGACTGCCGCCTCCATGCGGTTCATGACGGCGGCGATCATCGCATCGTCGTTGGTCGGGTCGTCGACCTGCGCGTCGACCGCGACAAACGGCCGTTGGTTTATTTTCATAGCAGCTACCATCGTCTGGGAGACCGGCATTAATTCGCCGATTCCCACGGCCATCCCGATCCTGCCGGCGGTGGCCGCGCAGCTGGCGGGCGGCATTACCACCTTCGTCGTCGCGAGCGCGCTTTCTGACGGCGGAGAGCCTCTGCTCCCTTGGTCATTGGCCTTGTTCTGGGGCGCGGTCGCCGGCATCGCCAGCGGTGTTTTGGGCCTGCGCCGCTGGTGGCTGCCGGTGCAGGCGCTGGCGCCCATTCTGGTCTTCGCCCTGTTGCGGGCTGACTTGCCGAATTGGGTCTACGGTCTGGCTTTCCTGGGGTTGTTGGGAACCTATTGGAACGCGGTCGGGCAAGGTGTGCCGTTGTATTTGTCCAACCCCACCACCTGGCGGGCGCTTGAAACCCTGTTGCCGAAGCGATCGGGCGCGCGCCTGATCGATCTGGGCAGCGGTTTGGGCGGCACCTTGGCCCATCTGGCGAGGGCCCGCCCCGATTGCCGGTTCGTCGGCGTCGAGACGGCGCCATTGGTCTATCTGTTCGCGCGTCTACGGTTCGCGCTTTTTCCGGCGGTCAACGTCGATCTGCGTTTCCTGTCAATTTGGCGGGCGGATCTGTCGGAGTTCGATGTCGTCTATTGCTTTCTGTCGCCGGTCCCCATGGAACCGCTGTTTGCCAAGGCCCGGCGCGAAATGTCCGCCGGCAGCCTGTTCGTTTCCAACAGCTTCGAGGTGCCGGACGAGCGGCCCGACGAGATCCTGGAGCTTGAGGACGGTCGGCGGACGCGGCTGTTGATATGGCGCATGCCGGGGGCTTGACCGTGTCCGCTGCGACCAGGGCCGGCCAGCGGCTCACAGCGACGTATTGGCAAGTTCCCGGGCCTCGAAGCCATGTGATTTCAACAGGTCGATCAGTCGTCGGACATGCGCCCGATCAACGGTCTCGATGGTGACGTCCAGATCGGTCCGTCGGATCGGCACGTCGAAAAACAAACGTTGATGATGGACGTCGACAATGTTCCCGCCCTCGGCGCCGATCAAGCCGGTGACTTGCGACAGAACGCCGGGTAGGTCGCTGATTTCAATCCGCAGTCGGACCAAACGGCCGTCGCGAACCAGGCCGCGCATCAGGACCGACGCCAACAATCGAGAATCGATGTTGCCGCCGGAAACGACGATGCCCACGCGCCGGCCTGCGAACCGCTGAGCGTCGTGCAACAATGCCGCCACGCCCGCCGCGCCGGCCCCTTCGGCGACCAGGCATTGACCCTCGACCAGTTCCCGCACGGCGGATTCAATGTCTTGTTCCTCCAGGAGAATCGTGTCGCTCAGATGCGCGGCCATGATCGGCCCGGTGATTTCGCCGGCCTGCGTGACGGCAATGCCGTCGGCGATGGTGATGCCCCGCGGCGCATTTGATGCCGCATCGGTGGTCCCGTGACCGGCACCTTGGATCGAAGGATACTGATGCGTCTGCGCGGCAATCAGTTCGATCGCCGGCGACAGATGACGCGCGGCAATACAACAGCCGGCCATCAAGCCGCCGCCGCCGACAGGTGCGATCAGGACGTCCAGGTCGGGAACGTCGATGAGAAACTCCGACGCCACCGTGCCTTGGCCGGCAATGATCGCCGGGTCGTCGAACGGCGGGATGAATGTCTTGCCTTCGGTTGCCGCGTGGTCGAGGGCGGCCTCTCGGGCCGCTTGAAAGTCGGCGCCCGCCAATATCGTGGTCGCGCCGAGCGCCTCGGTTCGTCGGACCTTGGTGAAAGGCGTGCCTTCAGGCATGAAGATGGCGGCGTCGATGCCCATGCGACCGGCGTGATGGGCCAGTCCTTGGGCATGATTGCCGGCCGAGGCCGCGACCACGCCCCGCGCCCGTGCATCGGGGGCGAGGCTGTTCAGTTTGACGTAGGCGCCGCGCGCCTTGAAAGCGCCGGTGACCTGCAGATTCTCAAGCTTCAAGAAGACTTCGGCGCCGGTTGCTGCCGAAAGCGCCGGTGCCCGGGTAGCCGGCGTTCGCTGGACCACGTCGGCGAGCAGCCGGTGTGCCTGTTCGATCTGTTGAAAAGTAACGGTCATGGGGGTCCGTCCTGGCGCATGGTCATGAACGCGATTTGCGCGGGTTGTACACCCGATCAGGGGGGCGACGGCAACAATTTAAGCGCATGACCAGCCTTCGGTCGGTCGGCAAGCGTTAGTGTGCGGCCCGCCGCCCAAGCCGCCAGCAGATCGTCGTAATGGGCGGATAATGGGTTGCCCGATTGGCCCGTGGCGATGATGAACTGGGCCTGCCTGGGATTCGCCATGTCGAAGATTGCCCGCAACCCCGCGCCGTGGCGGTGGACGAAGGGGTCGTTCGGACGCCCCAGATGCATGCCCCCCCGGTTGAGGGTGTGATGGCCGCCATCGGTCGCCACGGAGGGGGTCGTAAAACGTCGGATCACCGGCACATGGGAAAATATCGGGTGCTCGAACCGGGCGACATGCACGTCCGCCCAAACGGCCGGACGGCCCAGGTCTTCGTCCCTTGTCGCGAGCTTCCGTTGCGCGTCTTGCAATGCGCCGGCGACTTGCTCGGCGCAGGTTTCGAGCTTCGCGGGCGTGGTTCCGTCGTCACACCAGACCGGATATCCAGCCCCGGCCCGGTCCGGGAAATGTCGCTGGTCCAGGGCTCGGACCACCGCCCGGACCCGAAGACCGTGCCATCGCGCAAAGGCAGGCCCCATTTCGTCGGCGAATATCCTGCGTTTCAGGGCCAGCGCCCATTCGTAAAACACCAGTGGCGCGCGTTGCCCCTTGGTCATCTCGCCATCCCATTCCATGAGCAGCCGCCGGCCTGCGGGCCAGGCCGCTTGTCCCGCCATCATCGGTCGCACAGCGGCAATCAAATCCAGCGCCGCCAGCGAGCGGTTGTCATACAGAGGGGCAACCGGGTCGGTATCCGGGTCGGCCAGCAAACCGGCCAGCCGCCGTGCGCGGAACGGCGGTTCCCAGTCGGTCGTGATCAAATGCGGATAGTCATTGGCGGTCACCCGGTTGTTGGCGTTCAGAACGACCGGTGTTTGGGGGGTTAGGTCGGCGCGGGGCATCTCCGCGTAGGGAATGTGGCCGGCCGGGCCGACGGGACCGTCCGTGCGGACCAATGGAAAGCGGCCATTGCCGCGGTGGCGGATCGGGATTTTGCCGACGGTGCGAAACCCGCCGGCGCCGCCGCGTGTGGCGAAAAACAAGTTCTGAACAGGTGCGGTGAAGAGGACCAACGCCTGGTCCAGTTGTTTCTGGTCGCGGGCCGCGTTGAGTCGCAAAAGTGCTTCCGGCGTGGTGTCGCCGGGCCGCAAATAGGATGCGGCAAGTGTCAGGACCCGATCCGGTCCGGCGTTGGCGATGATCGGACCTTCCGCGGTTTTGCGGACCTTAAGGGGGACTGGGTCGGTCGCCGTGCCCAGCGTCT
>JANQIJ010000317.1 GCA_028282185.1 Rhodospirillales bacterium | reverse complement strand
CGCGAACACCGGGGATATGGTCGCCCATGCCCAAGGCATGCTGGCGTGGGCCAAGATCACGCCCTCCGTGTTCCCGGAAGGCTCGGACGCTTTCGCCGGCAAGACGGAAGCCCTGGACACGGTCTGGTCGGATCCCGCGGGCTTCAAGAAGGTCACCGACGCCTTCATCGCCGAATCGGAAAAGGTCGTGGCCGCGGCCAAGACCGGCGACCGCGGCAAGCTCGGCACCGCCCTCGGCGGTCTGGGCAAGAACGGTTGCAAGGCCTGCCATGACGGCTATCGCGAAAAGAAAAAGTAGCCGACAGGCCCACGCGCGGCAGCGGGACCAGGGTTTGAAACTGCACTGGGCTTGGTCCCATGCCCCGTCCGGGCGTCAGCCGAGGCTGAGGATTCCATAGACCGCGCCACCCGCAAGCGCCGCCGCGACGGCAAAAGCAAGGGGCCGCGGCCGGGGGTCTCCGGCCGCCCGGTCCAAGCCCGTTTTGCGCCCGGTGACCATCGGCTTGACCAGGTTTTCGCCGCGCCGCCAATGCCAGAACACCGCCGCCAGGTGGAGGACGATCAAGCCATAGAGCGCGTAGATGATGGTCAAATGATCGCCGGTAATGGCGTCGCTTCGATCTTTGCCGACAAGCTCGAACAAGGGGCCTTCGGTGAAGATATCGTCGTTGGAAAACAGCCCCGTGCCGGCCTGCGCCGCCAGGACCAGAAGGATCAGCACCACCGACCAACCGCCCATGGGATTATGGCCGGCGCTGGGCGCCGCGCGACCGGCCAGAAAGGCGCGGGCGTAACGCAGCACGGCGCCCGGTCCCCTGACGAAATCGGTGAACCGGGCATGCCGGCCGCCGATCACCCCCCAGATCAGACGAAAGATCACCAGACCCAAAATCACGCAGCCGGAAATGACGTGCCACTGCATTTGCCAAAGGCCGCCGCTCAACCCGGTCGCGACGGAAACCGCAACGGCGGTCGCCAGCGCCCAATGGAAAACCCGGACCGGCAGGTCCCAGACGACGACCGCAGGCGATTCGGAATGCGCCCGGTCAGGCGCTCCGGCGTCATCTTCCATAACCAATCTCCATTTTGGCGGCCTTTCTCGCCCGGATCGATTTCACCCTTATTTTTAATAGGTTAGAAGAAACCACCCAGGCCGCGGCCACGTCCCGGCCGAGACATCGATTGCGTGGCGCGACCAAGGGTATTACACCATAATGAAGCTTCGTTGGGAGCGACAATGCTTCGCAATCCTTTGTTCTTCGTTGGTTTGGGTGCCGCCGCCGTGGCCGCGGCGATCGCCGTCAACGTATTGACGCAGCCGGAGGAAGACGGCGCCCCCGCGTCGGCAACGACCGAACAGGCGCCCCCACCGCCCACCACCGAGTCCGCCCAGCCGACGCCGGCAGCCCCGGGGGCGACCACGACCGGGAACCAGACGGACGCGAAATCGGATACGGCGACAGCGGCCAGCGCGGCACCGCAACAGCCCAGCTTCGACGTCGTCCGTGTCGGCCCCGCCGGGGACGCGGTGATCGCCGGGCGGGCGGAACCGGGTGCCACCGTGATCATCAAGGAGGGCTTGACGGAAATCGGCCGGGTTGTCGCCGACGACAAGGGCGAATGGGTGTTCCTGCCCGAAGGCCCGCTGAAGCCAGGCAACCGGCAGCTCTCCCTTGAGACGACGCATGAAGACGGACGGGTGATGTGGTCGGAAGACCAGGTTGTCTTGGTCGTGCCGGACCGGACGGACACGCTGCCCATAACCCCGGAAGAACAGACCACGGATCCGCTGGCCATTCTGATGCCGCGCGACGGCGCCGGCGCCAGCCGCTTGATCCAAGGGCCGGGACCGGAGAAATTCGATTTCGACCTCAGCACCATCGACTACGGCCCGGACGGCAAAATCATCGTCAGCGGGCGCGCCCCCGCCGGCGATCGGGTCAAGCTGACCGTCGGCGGCAAACCGGTCGGCGAAGCCCAGGCAGACGAAAAGTCGCGCTGGTCCGTCGAAATCACGGAAAACCTGCCCGAAGGCGTGCAGCAATTGGCCGCCGATCATCAGAAAGCCGATGGCGCCCGAGCCGGGCGGGTCGCCGTGCCGTTTGTCCGCGACCAGACGGCAATGGAAATCCCCGAGGGCCAGCGGGTCGTCGTCCAGCCGGGTAACTCCCTGTGGCGGATCGCCCGCCGGGTCTATGGCAAGGGCCTTCACTACACGGTGATCTATAAAGCCAATCGGCAGTCCATCGACGATCCGGACCTGATATATCCGGGCCAGGTCTTCAAGGTCCCGGCACAGACCAACTAACCAATTCAGCCATAGACACCGGCTGTGCACGAAACAACGGGCTGCTGGCCCCTTCTTGGTCAGGCCGGGGCCTCGGCGGCATCATCGGCCGGCGGCGGCAACAAGCCGTCAATCGCGCGGGTCGCGCTGGCGATCAGGTTGAGAATCTCCAAATAGGGTTTAGCCGACAATAAGAAAGCGACCGACTTGGTCATCAGCGCCTGGGGCGTCAGGGTCTCGTCGAAATGAAACTCGTCGAAGTACAGCACCCGCTGCTCCCGATTGACATGAATGCGCCCGCCGAGCGCCCGGCCCGCGGCCTCGGCCACGGCCATCATATTGACCCGGAGAGAGGGCGATTCCGCCGAATAAGGGACATTGCCCAACAGCGCGTGAATCCGCATGCGCGTATGGCCCGGTTCGGCCTCGGCGCGGACGGCGAAGGTGTAACCCATATAGGCAAAGGTGAAATTATAGATCCCGTCCTCATTCTTCCGAAACAGTTGGCCGCTCTCGTCGATCCCGACCGCGCCCATGGGTCGAGCGGCGCCCTCCCCGGCGGTGATCTCCATCAAGATTTTTGTCTTCGACGCGGATTCCCTGGTCACGATTTGGGCCCCTTTGCTGGCGTGGTGGCGACGGTCCGCGATTATTCCTCTCCGCCCGCCCTCTTGGCAAGTCATTGAACGCAGGTCGCGGGCCATCCGCAAAGCATCGCTTTTGCGCACGGAAACCAGGTATTCTGTGTTAAGAAGGCGCGCACAGGCCAACCGCGCCACCATATTGTTGTGACGCCCGGCCGGCACAGGAAAAACAACCGACGAGGTCACGCGTGCTCGAAACCGTCTTGGTGCCCATTCACCGCGCCGGCTGGCCGTTCGTCGCCCTGTTCGCCGCGATCACCATCGTTCTGTTCTTTGTTTTCGAGCCGCTCGGCTGGGCCGGGGTCATCCTGACCCTGTGGTGCGCCTATTTCTTCCGTGATCCGGACCGCATGACGCCCGAGGGTGAAAGCCTGGTCATCTCGCCCGCCGACGGCGTGGTGCAGATGATCGACCGGGCGCCGCCGCCGCCGGAACTGGAAATGGGCGACGATCCGAGAACCCGTGTCTGTATCTTCATGAACGTGTTCAACGTGCATGTGAACCGTGCCCCGGTGACCGGCACGGTGCGGAAGCTCGCTTATCGCCCCGGCAAGTTTCTGGATGCGTCGCTCGATAAGGCGAGCGAGGAGAACGAGCGCCAGTCCGTGCGCCTGAAGATCGCCGGCGTCAAAAGCCGGTCGATGAAAAAGACCGACATCGCCGTGATCCAGATTGCGGGCCTCGTGGCGCGGCGCATTATCTGCGAACTCAAAGAAGGCGACGGCGTCTCGGCCGGCGACCGCTTCGGCCTGATCCGGTTCGGCTCGCGCGTCGATGTCTATCTACCCGACGGGGTGGCGCCGCTGGTCGCCGTCGGCCAGACGTCCATCGCCGGTGAGACGGTGATCGCCGACCTTGCCGTCGGCGAGGCCCGTTTTGCGGCCCGGCGCTGATCAACGGACTATCACGCATGACCGACAAAGATACCCCGGCAA
>JANQIJ010000253.1 GCA_028282185.1 Rhodospirillales bacterium | reverse complement strand
CGGCACCCAACACCGTGATCGCGGCCGCCGGCAACCTGAGCCACGCCCGGGTCGTCGATCTGGTCCGCACCCAGTTCGCCGACCTGCCAACCGCCGCCGACCTTCACTTGGAGGCCGCGCGCTATCAAGGCGGCGAAGTCCGCACCAATAAGGACCTGGAACAGGTCCATATCACCCTAGGCTTCGAAGGCCTGGGCTTCGGCGACGACGACTTCTACGCCGCCTCTGTGCTGTCGACCCTGTTGGGCGGCGGCATGTCGTCGCGCCTGTTCCAAGAAGTGCGGGAAAAGCACGGTCTGGTCTATTCGATCTATACCTATCAGTCGTCCTATGCCGACGGCGGCCTGTTCGGCATCTATGCCGGAACCGGCGCGGCCGAGGTTCGGGAACTGATGCCGATCGTCGCCGACGAACTGAACAAGGTACGCACCGATGTCACCGAGGAAGAAGTCGCCCGCGCCAGGGCCCAGTTGAAGGCCTCGATCCTGATGTCGCTGGAAAGCACCTCATCGCGCTCGGAACAGTTGGCCCGCCAGATGCTGGTCTACGGACGGCCGATCCCGGCGGAAGAAATCGTCGAAAAGGTCGATGCCGTGACGCCCGCGCATGTTTGCCGCACGGCGGAACGGTTGTTCGCGTCACAACCGACGCTGTCCGCCATTGGCCCGCTGGACAAGCTGGAAACCGGCGACGCCTTCGCCCGCCGCCTGGCCGCCTGATCCCCGCCAAGAGGATCGCCCCGCGGCAGACCTCTATCGCGTGCCGATCAGGTCCCGGGTAATCTTCCGCCCGAACAGCCGCTCGGCGTTCTTATAGGCGATGGCCTCGGCCACCGGGCGCGGCAGTTCCGACAGGATCGCCCGGTTGCGCAAGACCAGAAACTCATAATCCGCCCATTGCTCATTGGACCAGGTATCCGTGCCGACCATGAAGCGATCCGCATGCTTGATCAGCAGCGCCTTCCACACGGGGTTGAGCTTGCCCGCCCCGTTGCCCAGCGTTTCGTGTTCGCGATAGGACAGCTCCGCGTGCAGGGTCGGAAATTCATCCAACATGGCCTCGATGATCTGCGGCGGATCGAACCCGCCGTGGGCCCAGATGATCTTCAGGTCGGCGCCGAAGGCATACATGGCGCGGATTTCTTCGTGATTGGCGTGGATATGCAGGTAGATGTCCCGCTCAAGGGCGATGTCGGCGACCCGTTCGAGCATCCCCCGGTTCTTCGCATCCTGGAAATAGATGTGGATTTCGCCGATCCCGACGTGCGGATAGCGGTCCAACCGTTCGACGATGTAATCGGCCAGACCGGGGACATAGGACCAGCTGGTCTGTCCGATGCCGCTGTGATAGGGCTGCATTTCCGGGACGATGCGTCCCGGCGCGTACTGCCACAGCTTGATGGTCCCGGCATCCGGCGCCGATGAAACCAGGGCCATGGCGACGCCGCTTTTGTCCATCAGTTCCAGCACCGTCTTTTCCGGAAAGAACGGCCAGGCCTCGTCCTTGTAATGGACATGGGCGTCGAAGATCGGCAGCTCCATGACCGCGTCACCGATCGGCGGACCGTGGTCATGGCCGCTGCCGTCGGCCAGGGCCATCGCCGGCGCCACCAGACAGAACGCCAGGGTATAAAACCGGCGCCGCCAGGCATTGGTCGAACGAAACGCAACATCAGGTGTCATCGGGGCTCTCCGCCTGGGCATCCAGGTAGCTGTCGACCAGGGCATAAATGTCGGCGGCCGCGTCCGGATCGCCGGTGAACACCAGGTTCGACTGTTCGCCGTAAATGTTGAGCACATAGCCACGGGCGCCGCAGACCGCTTCCAGGGCCTGGACGAAGGGCAGGATGACCCTGTCGTTCAGCGCTTCGGCCGTGGGGCAGTCCTCCATCCGTCGCTGCAGAAGGTTCTGGAGGTCTCGCGCGGCGCCTTGCCCGCCGCCGCCTGTGCCACGTTTTCGCGCCATGGGCTCAGGCGTGCCCGGCCTCGTCCGACAGCATCCGGGGGTCGATGCCGATCTTGACCATGGCCTGCTCCCATTTGTCGTCCAGGCCGGCGCCGAACACCAGGTCCGCATCGGCCTCGACATGGAGCCAGCCGTTGGCCTTGATCTCGTCGTCGAGCTGCCCCGGCCCCCAACCGGCATAGCCCAGGGCCAGCAGCGATTTGTCGGGTCCCTGGCCATCGGCGATGGCCTGCAGGATATCCACCGTTGCGGTCAAGGCGACCCGGTCGTCGACCATCATCGTCGCGTCCTGCATGTAATCGGGGCTGTGCAGGACGAAGCCGCGCCCGGCCTCGACCGGGCCGCCGAAATGCACCTTGATCGCCTCGTGATAACCGGTCGGCACGATGTCCAACTGTTCCAGCAAGTCGGGGAACGTCAGGTCGTCCATCGCCTTGTTGACGACCAGGCCCATGGCGCCCTCTTCATTATGGGCGCAGATGTAGATCACCGTGCGATCGAACCGTTCGTCCGGCATGTTCGGCATGGCGACCAGCAGGTGGCCGGAGAGGTAGGGATCGTCGTTCAGCGTCATCTTTCGAGGCCCCTGCAAGCTGGCACCGGGTCGCGCGTGGCGCCACAGCCTATCACAGGATGGGAATTCCGGAAAACTAAGGTGTTGGCGACCGGGCCGGTCGCGGCTTGGCCCGACGCCGATCACCGAAACGCGATGGCACTGCCCCGAAGCCGCCGCAATTCGGGCCTAATTTCCAACTTGAGAAGTCCTCCTGAACATGACAGACCGTTGCAACCATGACCGTGTTTGATCGCATCGCTTTGGCGCAGAGGGCCTATGTCGTTCCCCTGACGTTCGCCATTCTGGCCCTGGCCGCCGTGTTCGGCCGCCCGGCGCCGGTAGCGGCCGCGGAATCGGCCTGGCATGAAACGGAGCAAACGGCGGCCCGCCTGCTGGCGGCGACGACCACCACCGGCGGCGCGACCTCGGTGCGGTTGGGCCTGCAATTCCGCATGCAGCCCGGGTGGAAGATCTATTGGCGCTCGCCGGGGGACGCGGGATTTCCGCCCAATCCCCAATTCGAGGGCTCGGACAACCTGGCGGCGGCCGAGGTTCGATGGCCGGCCCCGGAAAGGTTCAGCGTCCTCGGCCTGGAATCCCTCGGCTACAAGAATGAAGTCGTCTTTCCGATCGACGTGACCCTGGCCCGGGCCGGTGAATCCGCGACCTTCCGGGCCAAGGTGCCCTATCTGACCTGTGACGACATTTGCATTCCCTACGTCGCCGATTTGGAGCTTGCCCTGCCGTCCGGCGAAATGCAGGCCAGCGATTACGCCCATCTGATCGATCGGTTCCAGGCCCAGGTGCCCGGCAACGGGCAGCAGCACGGCTTGAACCTGGCCGCCACGGCGACCCTGGCGCCGCCCAGCGCGACGGCGGCGACGGCCGAAAGCTCGGAAACCAGCGCCGCCGGCCTGCTGCGCTTGACGGCGACCTCGGCCGAACCCTTCGTCGATCCGGACGTGTTTCTTGAAGGTCCGCCGGAAGTGACCTTTTCCAAACCCCGGCTGACCCTTCGGGACGGCGGCCGCGCCGCGGTTTTGGAACTGGACGTGGTCGGCGGCGGAGATGTCGAGGGTGGCTGGCCGACCTTGGTCAACGAAACCCTGGTCGCGACCTTGGTCGATGGCCCGCGCAGCGCCGAACGCCCGGTCGCCCTGACGCCGGCGCCAGCGCCCGCCGCCATGGGCATGGACCGGACACTGCTGTCGGCCCTGGTCCTGGCGCTTCTCGGCGGTTTGATCCTTAACCTCATGCCCTGCGTCCTACCGGTCCTGTCGCTCAAGGTATTGAGCGTCGTCGGCCATGGGGGCAGCGACCGCGGCCATGTGCGCCTGGGCTTTCTCGCCGCCTCGGCGGGAATTCTGTTCTCCTTCCTGGTTCTGGCCTCGGCTCTAATCGCCTTGAAAGCCACGGGCATGCGCATCGGTTGGGGTATTCAGTTCCAGCAACCGTGGTTCCTGGCGGCCATGGCGGTGATCGTCGGCGCCTTCGCCTGCAACCTTTGGGGATTCTTCGAAATCCGCCTGCCCCGCCGGGTGAGCGACGCCGCCGTCCGCCTGGACCGTGCCGCCGACGGCCCCGGGACGGCGTCCGGCCAGGGCACCGGCCTATGGGGCCATTTCCTGCAGGGCGCCTTGGCGACGCTTTTGGCGACTCCCTGTTCGGCGCCGTTCCTGGGCACCGCCGTCGGCTTCGCCCTGGCCCGCGGGACGACGGAAATCTATGCCATCTTCGCGGGCCTGGGCGTCGGCCTGGCACTGCCCTACCTGGCGATCGCGGCGTTTCCAGGCCTGGCCACGCGCCTGCCCCGGCCCGGCGCCTGGATGATCCGCTTGCGCCAGGCCCTGGGCTTGGCCCTGGCCGCCACCGCCGGCTGGCTGCTCTGGGTCATCAGCGGCATTCTCGGGCCGATTTGGGCCGGCGGCCTGGGGCTGCTCCTGGCAGCGCTCGGCCTGATGCTCTACCTGGCCGGTCGGCAGCGCGGTCACACCCAACCGCAGGCAACCGGCAGGCGCGCCTGGGCACCGATGCTGTCCGGCGTCCTGGCGCTTGGCATCGTCGCCGCCGCCTGGGCCGCGCCGACCGCCAAACCGTCAGCCGAAGCCGCCGCCAAGACCGGCACCGACACGGGCTTCGGTGTCGCGTGGCAGCCCTTCGACCAGAGCCGGATCGAGGATCTGGTCGGCCAAGGAAAAACCGTGCTGGTCGATGTCACCGCCGACTGGTGCATTACTTGCCAGGTCAACAAGCGCCTGGTCCTGACCCAGGGCGCCGTCAAGGACGCGGTCGAAAGCGGGCGGATCATCGCCATGGTCGCCGATTGGACCCGGCCCGACCCGAAAATTTCCGCTTATTTGGCGAGTTTCGGTCGCTACGGCATCCCGTTCAACGCGGTCTACGGACCGAATGCGCCGCGCGGCATGGCCCTGCCTGAACTTCTGACGGAAACCCTGGTGGTCGACGCCATGGAACGGGCCGGCAGCGTCGCCACCGCCGGGCGTTGATCGGCGCCGCGGTCACGGCGCGACCATGGTCAACTGGCGGTCATCGGACTGTCATTGGAATGTCAGGGACAATTTTCGTGGACTCGGGCGTCGAAATGACTATCTGTTGCCCGTGCCCGGACAACCGCGGCGCGGGCGGCGCCTTGCCGACCGGCGGCCGCGTCTCCGGAAATCGCCCGGTTCTCGAACCGGTCCGGTTTACAAACAGACCCGTTAGTTATCCGACCCTTTAACAATCAGACCTAGGGGAACAGACATGACCATTGGTGTTGGGGACAAGGTCCCCGCGGCAACCCTTTATCACATGACCGATGACGGCCCGTCGGCCGTCACCACCGACGAACTATTTTCCGGCAAGAAGATTGCCATGTTCGGCGTACCGGGGGCCTTCACGCCGACCTGCTCGGCCAAGCATCTGCCCGGTTTCGTCGCCAACGCCGACGCGCTGAAAGCCAAGGGCGTCGATCAGATCGTCTGCCTGTCGGTCAACGACGCCTTCGTCATGGGCGCCTGGGCCAAGGACCAGAACGCCGGCGACAGCGTCCTCCTGGTCGGCGACGGCTCGGCCGAATTCACCCGGGCCGCCGGTCTGGAACTGGATCTGGTTGCCCGCGGTCTGGGCGTGCGCTGCCAGCGGTTCGCCATGGTGGTCACCGACGGCACGGTGGATTCCCTCGTCATCGACGAAGCCGGCGCCTTCGACAAGACCAGCGCCGAAAGCGTTCTCGCGACGCTGTAAGGCGTCTCGGGCGTGATCCGATTCGGATCGCGCCGATCGCATCACGCAACGGCCGGCCCGTATCAGGGCCGGCCGTTTTCGTCCCGACATGTACCTGTTGATCACCGGCATCGTTCTGCCGGCCGCCGCCTGGGGCCTGTTTGGTTGAAGAACCGGGACACCTCGCCCCGGCCACGGCGGATCGCCCAGGGCGAGGGCGCCATGCGCCTGACCGTCATCGCCAGGGCGTCGCCCCCGTGACGGGTCGGTCGCAACCATTGCCCCGCCGACAATGAACGTGCGACATAGCGGCATGAGCAACAACATCCCTTTCACCGAGGTCGTCGCCGAATTGCCGGCAACCACGCCCTTCGCCGGCCCGGAAGCCATCGAACGCGAGACCGGGCGCGCGTTTTCGGCGCGCCTGGGCGCCAATGAAAGCGCCTTCGGGCTGTCTCCGAAGGCGCTTCAGGCGATGCAGGCGGCCGTCGAAACGGTCAACCGGTACGGCGACCCGGAGAACCACGATCTGCGCGCCGCCTTGGCGGAGGTCCATGGCGTCACCATGGACGAGATCTGCATCGCCTGCGGAATCGACGAGCTTCTCGGCTTCGTCATCAAGATGACCGTGCAACCAGGAACGCCGGTGGTCACCTCGCTGGGTGCCTACCCAACGTTCAACTATCACGTGGCCGGCGTGGGCGGGCGGCTCGAAGCCGTACCCTACCGGGACGACCACGAGGACCCGGAGGCGCTGCTCGACAAGGCCGCCGAGGTCGCCGCACCGCTGATGTTTTTCGCCAATCCGGACAACCCTATGGGAACGTGGCATCCCGCGGAACGGGTCCAACAGGTGATCGACCGCGTGCCAGATGGCCGACTGCTGATCCTCGACGAAGCCTACGTGGAATTCGCGCCGGAACCCACGGGCCCGCCGATCGACACCTCGAATCCCCGGGTCATCCGCATGCGGACGTTTTCGAAGGCGCATGGCATGGCCGGCGCGCGGATCGGTTATGCCATCGGCCATAAGCGCCTCATTCAAGGCCTGAACAAAATTCGCCTCCACTTCGGGGTCAATCGATTGGCACAAATCGGTGCTCTCGCCTCGCTGCAAGACACCGGCCATATCGCGCGGGTGGTGGGGGCGGTCGCCGAGGGACGCCAGGCCTATTGCGACTTGGCGACGCGTCTCGGCCTTGCCGCCGTTCCTTCGGCAACCAACTTCGTCTCGATCGACGTCGGCCAGGGCAACGTCGCCGCCGGCGACCGGGCGCGGGCCTTGGTCCGTAATCTGGCGGACCGGGGTGTGTTCGTCCGCATGCCGGGCGTCCCCCCCTTGGACCGTTGTATCCGTGTCTCCGTCGGCACGCCGGAGGAACGTCGCATCTTCGCGCGGGTGTTCGAACGGGCGCTGGCGACCCTGGCGGATTAGTCGAGCCCCGGAATGGCGGCCCGCGCCAACGCGTCGGCGCGTTCGTTTTCCGGATGGCCGGCGTGGCCCTTGACCCATTCCCAGGCCACCTCGTGACCGGCAAGCGCCGCATCCAAACGCCGCCACAGGTCCTCGTTCTTCACCGGCTTCTTCGCCGCGGTCTTCCAGCCGTTGCGTTTCCAGCCATGAATCCACTTGGTGATGCCGTCCTTCACATAAGTGCTGTCGGTCACCAGACGCACGGCGCTGGGCCGCGTCAGGACTTCCAGGCCGCTGATCGCCGCCATCAGTTCCATGCGATTGTTGGTCGTTTCCGGCGTGCCGCCGGACAACTCCTTCTCATGGCCGCGCCAGCGCAGAACCACGCCCCAACCGCCGGGCCCCGGATTGCCGGAACAGGCGCCATCGGTGAAAATTTCCACCGCGCCGCCCCCTTGGCCGTGATCGCCGTTCGTCGTCATGCTTCGCCCCGCCACCTTATCTTTACCGATCCGCGCTCAGGCATCCAGGCCGTAGGCGCCGGCGTTTTCGACCTTTTCATGGAAGCGCAGGCGGGCGTCGTATTCCATAGGGTCCTTGCGCGTCACCAGGGCGCTGCCCGGGGTGTTCAGCCAATCGAACAAGCGGGTCAGCAAGAACCGCATCGCAGCACCCCTGGCAAGCACCGGCAAGGCGGCGACCTCCGCATCGCTCAACGGCCGATGGGCGACGTAGCCGTCGATCAATCGGCGGGCCTTGGTCACATTGAAACTCAGGTCGACCTCGAAACACCAGGCATTGAGGCAGACCGCCAGGTCATAGGCGAGAAAGTCGTTGCAGGCGAAATAGAAATCGATCAGGCCGCTGAGCGTACCCGCCTGAAAAAACACGTTGTCGGGGAACAGGTCGGCATGGATAACACCAGTGGGCAGGTCGTCGGGCCAGTCGCGTTCGAGACGGTCCAGGCTGCGCCCCAGGCGGGCGACCAGACCTGGGCGGATCTGATCGGCTTCGGGCCCGGCGCTTTCCAACAGCGGCCGCCAATGGGGCATGGCAAGCGCATTGGCGCGATGCCCGGGGAAATCCTGACCCACCAGGTGCAAACGGCCCAGGGCGCTGCCAACCTCAAGACAGTGCCCGGGCGTCACCCGGCGCGGCCACAGGCCCGGCAGAAACGAAATCACCGCCGCCGGGCGTCCGGCAAGCGCCCTGAGACGCTCGCCGTCATGGCAGCGCAGCGGCGTCGGGGCGGGAACCTGTCGGGCGGAAAGGTGATCCATGAGGTCCATGAAGAACGGCAGGTCGCACGGCGCCACGCGCTTTTCGTAGAGCGTCAGGATGTAGGCTCCGGAGGTCATGGTCAGCAGGTAGTTGGTGTTTTCGATGCCTTCGGCGATGCCCTTGCACGACAGCACGGTGCCCAAATCGTAGGCCGCCATGAAGTCGACCAATTCCTCGTCCGAAATTTCGGTATAAACCGCCATTCGAAAGTACCCAGGTGCGATTATAATTAGGCGTTCAAAAGGCGAACCGCTATGTCTTTAACAAATGGTCGGGCGCGCCGTCCAAGGAGGCGCATCCGCACCTCATAAAACAGCAAATCATGAGGCGAGGCCAGGGCCCCCGCCATCTGAACAGGCCTGCGATTGGCAGCGGCGATGAGTGAACGAACAGGCATGGGCCAACGAATGCAAGACCTCGACCCCGATCAAGGACGGCACAAGAAACGCACCTTGGCGATCCGCACGATGATGGCATCGGCGCTGACGGCCCTGACGATTATCGTCGGGGCAGGCTTGACGACGACCTTGGGCTGGCCATCCGATGCCCGGGCGGCCCGCGGCGAATCCCCGATCGTCCCGTTCGGCAGGCAAGGTCCCGCCGTCGATAATCGGATGGTCGAGGCGGCACAAGCGGCGCTGGCCAAACTCGGCATCTACAAGGGTCCCGTGGACGGCCGGCCGAACAACAACCTGGAGGCAGCGATCCGCTTGTATGAACGGCAAGCGGGTCTCAAGATCACCGGGCAGGTCAGTCAACCCTTGCTGGACCATCTGGAACGCAGCGTTCGCGTCACCCGATTGTTGCGTGATCTTGACCGGTCTCGGGAAAAGGCGATAGACGCCGCCCGCGAAGCCCTGCTGAGCCATCCCGCGACCCGCGATCTTCTGAACGACCAAACCGTGGCGCCGGCGGACGCCGCCCGTGACGCCAGCAAGTGTCTTGATCGGCCGACGGTCCGCTGCCTGTTGGCCGAGGCCTATGAAAGCGCCAAGGCCGTCGCCAAACGGGATTTGCGCGACTGGGCCATGGGCGAAATCCTCAGCGCCCAGGCCAGGGCCGGTTTGATGCAACTGGCGATGGAGACGACGCGGCGCATTCAGGACCCGCGCCTGATGATGGTTGCGCTGCGCGAAATCGCCGCGGCCCAGGCCCGCGCCGGGCGCGAAGAAGATGCCCTGGCCGCCGCCGAAATCATTCCCGAATCACGCACCCAGGTCCAGGCGCTTTCGGAAATCGCCCGCACCCAGGCCCGCCATGGCTACTTGCAGGCGGCCCAGGATACCGCCGCGTTGTTGTTTTCCATGGCCCGCCACCTGCGGGCGCCGGCCGACCGGGTCACCTTTGCGACTCAGGCCGCGGTCACGCTCTACCAATCCGGCGACCCGGACAACGCCGAAGCGGCCATGGATCTTGCCTGGGCAACCGCCGAGGACCGGGTCCGGCACAACGCCAAACCGACCGCCTGGCGCCAGATCGCTGGGGCGTTGGCCAAGCTGGACCAACCCGAAGCGGCGCTTGGCCTGACCGACCAGGTGACGCGACCCTCGGACCGCGCGGCGGTGCTGATCGCCGCCGCCCGCGCCTCGATCCGCGCCGGCGACTTGATCAAAGCCCGTGAATTGGCCGATCAAATCGAGCCCGCCCGATATCGCGTCCTGGTCCTGGGCGAAGTCGCCGCCGCCACGGCCAAGGACGGCGACATCGCCACCGCGGACCGGATCATCGACACCGCGTTCGCCGATGCGGAATCCGTCACCCTGCCCTTTGCCCGCTCCTATGCGATCAGCCGTCTGGTCCTGGCCTTAAGCGACATGGCGCGGGTCGAAGGCGCTGCCCTGCCGGTTCTAACCGACCGCTTCGCCCGCGCCCGACAGGCGACCACCGGCATCAAGGATCTGCGGTTGCGCGCCCAGGTGTTGTTCGAGATTGCCGCCTGGCAGCGGCGCAGCAAGGTCGACCAGACGGAAGTCTCCAAGACGGAAAAGCTGGCCATCGACGCAGCGCAGGCGGCCCCCAGCGCCGTCAGCCGCGTCTGGGTCCACGGCGACATCGCGACCATGCATGCCCGCGCCGGCGAAGCCGATCAGGCCTGGCGGGCGTTCGCTCGAGGCATGGCCGAAGCCCGCCGGATCGACAACGCCTGGGGCCGCGCCCGGTCGCTCGCCAAAATGTCACAAACCCTGATCGACCTGGTCGCGCGGGCAACGGCGCAGGCGACTGAGGGCCTGGCGCCGGGATCGAACGATGATCCATGACCCGGTCTCGCCAGCCGCTGGCGTCACCGCCTTCGGCCGGGCATGGACGGCCTGATCGTCGTCGCCCCCCATCGCACGAAACGGAAGAACCGCACATCGCAGTTGATTCCAATTGGCCGGAAAGTGCTCTAGATTGCTCCCAACCACTGAAATCGACCGGCCGACCAAGCAGGAGACCCCCCATGATCGACGCGGTTTGCGCCCAGAAAGAACCCTATGCCTTCAATGTCGAAGCCGGAAAAAAATACGCCTGGTGCGCCTGCGGACGCAGTGCAAACCAACCGCTTTGCGACGGCAGCCATGGTGATTGCGGCATCACGCCCATGATGTTCACCGCGGAAAAGACCGAAACCGTCTATATGTGTGGCTGCAAGGCGACCAAGACACAGCCGTTCTGCGACGGCAGCCATAACGACCTGTGACGGCGGTCGGTTAGCGACAATCGGTGATTATCCCCAGACGAACATCATGAGTGTTTGCGGCGCATCCTGCGGTCGGCTGATCGCGCTCGTCATGGCCATCGGTCTGGTCGCCGGTTGCGACACCCTGACCAACACCCTGGGAGATACGTTTCAAGGTGCGATTCGGGTGTCGTGCCCGTCGGCGAACATCATCGCCGACGCATCGCGCCGCCTCGCCTATCGCCCCGGTCCGGGCCGTGATATCACCGACATCGACAGCGAAATCACCATGGACTGGGTGGGCGTAACCTGTGATTCGGACATCAATCGCGACACCCTTTCAGGAACCGTGGAAGCCACCGTTTCCACCGATTTCACCGTGTCACGCGGGCCGGCGAACAGGTCCCGACAGGTGCCTTTCCAATTCTTCGTGTCGGTCACGGACCTCGCCGACAAGGTGTTGTATCGAGAGGCCTTTTCGGGAACCGTCGGGTTCCGTGAAAACGAAACCCGGCGGGCCGCCCGCGGCGAACCGGTTGTCCTGGAAATCCCGATCAGGTCGGGTCAATCGGGACAGAGCTATCGCATCCTGGTCGGCTTGGTCATCAATCGCGAACAGTTGGAAATGAACCGCCGCGACCGGCGCCCGCGCCTTTGACGCGGGGCGACTTGGCCAGTGGACCTGGACGGCGATCGGTTTTTCGGGCGGCCGCGCCCTTCCCTCGGTTGACCCCGTCCTATCAAGCGATAGAATGCATCGATATCCTCAGTTGAGCGCTGTGGGAGAGTTCGGCCACCCGTCATGGCGCGGTCGACGCCGAAGGAGCAACCGCCCCGGAAACTCTCAGGCACCCGGACCGCAGCGGGATGAGGCTCTGGAAAGTGGGCCGGCGAGGCGTTCCTTCATGGGATCGCCGGCTCCACCGAAGATGTAAGCTGGCCGGACCCGTTCCCGCGGAACCCCGCCGCCGGTGATTCTTTCAGGTTCTAGGACAGAGGGGGCGTTCCGGTGACCACGAGTCTCCAGGACGCCCTGGCCCGCCGTGGTCTTCCCGGACTCGGCGGATCGCAAGGAAACAGAAGGAAGCACGGCGTGCCCGAAGCAAAGCAAGACCCGGCCGACCAGGGCCTGAAGGCCACAGCGTTGGACGGTCTGCATCGCGAACTTGGCGCCAAGATGGTGCCCTTCGCCGGCTATGCCATGCCGGTGCAGTATCCCTTGGGCGTGCTCAAGGAGCACCTGCAGGCCCGCGCCGGCGCCGGCCTGTTCGATGTCTCGCATATGGGCCAGGCGCGGCTCGTCGGCGATGACGCCGCCCGGGCGCTGGAGACCCTGGTGCCCGGTGATATTCAAAACCTCGCCCCCGGCGCCATGCGCTACACCTTGTTGACCAACGATGCGGGCGGAATCTTGGACGACCTGATGGTCACGCAATGCGGCGATCATCTGTTCCTGGTCGTCAACGCGGCCTGCAAGGAGGCGGACTTTGCCCATCTTCGGGCGCGTCTTCCAGGCATCGAGCTCGAGATCCTGGAAGACCGGGCATTGCTCGCGTTGCAAGGACCCAAGGCGGCCGAGGTTCTGACCTGCCTGGCGCCCGCCGCCGGCGACATGATGTTCATGACCGGTGCCGATCTGACCATCTGCGACATCCCCTGTTTCGCCACCCGGTCCGGCTACACCGGCGAGGACGGCTATGAGATATCCCTGCCGGCCGCCAGGGCCGAAGACCTTGCCCGCCGGCTTCTGGCCGAGGACACGGTCGCGCCGATCGGCCTGGGGGCCAGGGATTCGCTTCGGCTCGAAGCGGGGCTCTGCCTCTACGGCGACGACATCGACGAGACCACAACGCCGGTCGAGGCGGCGCTCGCCTGGACCGTCGGCAAGCGCCGGCGGGCCGCCGGCGGGGTTCCCGGCGCCGGAGGGGTCTCGCGCCCG
>JANQIJ010000196.1 GCA_028282185.1 Rhodospirillales bacterium | reverse complement strand
TGGTCGAATGGTATTACGACAAGGGATATTCCGACGGTTTCCCGGTCGCGCCGCCGACGCCGGAAAAGGTCGAGGCGATGGTCGCGGCCCTTGGCGGCGATGCCGATTACGTGGAAGCCCGTGTGCCGCCCCGGTGGGGCAACCTCACCCGCGAGGTGCTCGCGATCAACATGGTGATGGCCGGCTGCAAACCGGAATACGCCCCTGTCGTGCGGGCGGCGATGCAGGCGCTGTGCTCCACCGCGTTCAACCTGGTCGGCGTTCAGGCGACGACGCATATGGCATCGCCGCTCCTGGTGGTGAACGGACCGATCCGCAACGAGATCGGCATGAACAGCGGCCATAACGTTTTCGGCTCAGGCAACCGGGCGAACGCGACGATCGGCCGGGCCATCCGCATGGTCCTGTTGAATGTCGGCGGTGGTTGGCCTGGGGAGTTGGACAAGAGCACCCTCGGCTCGCCCGCGAAATACACCTATTGCATCGCCGAGAACGAAGAGATCGGCTGCATTGCGCCCTATCACGTGGAGAAGGGATTCGACCAGGACGAGTCGACGGTCTTCGTGATGCCGGCCGAACCGCCGCATAGCGTCACCAACCATGTTTCGGACGACCCGGAAGGCATCCTCGACAGCATCGTCTCGGCGATGAGTACGATCGCCCATAACAATGCCGTCAGCGCCGGCCACTGTGCCGTTGTCCTCGGGCCGGAACATGCGAAGGTCATGGCCAAGTATCAGTGGACCCGTCACGATATTCGCCATTACCTGTGGTATCAGGCGACCAATACCTTCGGCGACGTGGCGTTCCAGCACCGCTACGGCAAGGTCTATAACCGCAGCCTGCCGAAGTGGTACAAGCGCGACGTGGACGCCCGAATTCCGGTCGTCCCGACGCCCGACCACATCCATTTGTTCTGCGCCGGCGGCGAGGCCGGCCGGTTCTCCGCCTTCATTCCGGGCTGGGGCCACATGGCGAGCCCGGTGCTGCGCGAATTGAACGGCCGCGCGCCGGCGGCCGGCGGGATGATCTGCGAAGACGGAACATGCCATCTGTAGCGGCTGCCCACCGGCAGCCGTTGAACAAACGGGATAACCAAACAAGGAGGTCACATGCCACTTGATGCCCCCCCAACGGGCCAGACCGTGTACGACCCACGCGGCGCGGTCGAGGCGGTGCCGGTACCGATCGGTAAGCGCGTCGAAGCGCTGAATGGTCTGCGTCTCGGCATTCTCAGCAACAAGAAGTGGAACGGGAATAACCTGCTCCGAAAGACGCAAGCGATCCTGGAGGAAGACATCGATTTTTCGGAGGTTCGCTTTTACGAGAAAGAGAGCTTTTCGAAGAACGCGGATCCGGGTCTTCTGGGCGACATCATCGCCGAGAACGATATCGTCCTCACCGCCATCGGCGACTGAGGGTCTTGCACGTCGTGCTGTATGCATGACGCCGTATCTCTCGAAGGCCAGGACCGGCCGACCGCCGTCATCGTGACCACGGAATTCGTCCATGAGGCCGAAGTCCAGCGGGCCGCGCTGGGCATGAACGATCTGGAACCCGTCGTCATCACCCATCCGTTGAGCACCTTGTCCGACGAGGAAATTACGGAACGGGCCCGGCAGGCCGCCGACCAGGCCGTCAAGATCTGGCTGGGACAGGCCTAGAAGCGCCAGTTCCACTGAATTCGAGACAGGCGCCGCTTGCCGGGAAATTCGGCGAGCGGCGCTTGTTTTTTCCGACGCCCCGGCGCCGATCCTGGCGCGCGGCGGTTTTGGCGGAAAATTTTCGCGGTATTTGTGCAAAACGCCGAATTTTAAGGTTTGCTTAAGGTCTCCACGACATGGTCTTGGTCGTTACGGTCCAAGAATTGGAGCGCAGCCGGCAGAATGGCGGCGATTGAGCAGAACGGGTTCGATTTCGGTATCTTGAACGCCGCCGCGGTGGATTTGAGCGGGGGTGATCAGCATGCCTTGGACAAGCTGTTTCTGGACGCCGGGCAACAGCCGCCGACGGTGGTTTGGGAGCCCGCGACCGCCGATCTGCCCCGGGATGGTTTGCAGTTCCTTCTGTCGCATTGGCGAGGTTTGGCGGAAGACGGGGCGTTGCCGCAGATCCGCAGCCTTGATCCTATCGATTTGCGGCCGGCGCTCGGCAATATCATCCTCATGGATGTCAAAGACGACGGACGCGACTTCCGCTACCGTCTCTTCGGATCGGCAATTGCCCTCATCGGCGGTGGCGATAAGACCGGCCGCAGTGTGATCGATTTTTCGGGCGTTGCCGCGCATTTCTATTACGTGGTCTATCGGGCCGCCTTGATCCGGCGCTGCCCGATTTACACCCATCACCACCCGACGGATATGTCCAATTTCCGTCGCTGGCATCGCCTGGTGCTGCCCTTCGCCGACGACTCCGGCAGCATCGTCCGATACCTGGTGGGATGTTATGCGGACCCGAAATCCAAAGAGTTGGATGACCTTTAGGGAACGCCGTTAGCCGCACGGCTAATCCATATGCGAATACAGGATCTGTCCCGGTGTCGGCAGCTCGGCGCGGAGGATCGTTCCGGTGTCGGACTCCGTGATGAAGAGGGATCGGTTGTCCGGCCCGCCGAAGGCCACATTGGTCGGAAAAAGGCCGCGGCAGGATTTGATCCGGTATAGCGGCTCGCCCAGGGGGCTGAACACCCAGACCGACCCGCCCCCGGCATGGCAGACGAGGATGTTCCCGTCGGCGTCCACGGCCATCCCGTCGGGACCGCTGCCGCCGGAAATCTGAACGAAGTTTCCGACCTTGGTCGTACCGCCGTCGGGGAGCAGCGGCATACGCCAGACCTGGTTGGCGCGCGTCATCGCGACGTAGAGCCAGCGTTCCGACGGGTCCAGGACCAGACCGTTCGGGCTGGGGCCGGTATCGATCAGTTGGTCGAGTGTTCCGTCGGGTCTAAGGCGATAGACGCGACCGGTCGGGTCGTGCAGGCCGGTAAGGCCTTGGTCGGTGAAATACAGGTCGCCGTTGCTGGCGAAGGACAGGTCGTTCACCCCCTTGAATCCCTCAACGCGATACCGGTCG
>JANQIJ010000187.1 GCA_028282185.1 Rhodospirillales bacterium | reverse complement strand
CGATTGGTCCTCGATCCGATAGGTCACGGTCACGTCCTGGCCGACGATGCCGTAACCGGGCGCCGACTTGACCACCAGGCGCCGGTCCGTTTCCGCCGGCTGTCCCGTCAACAGGACATGAACCGGCCCGCGCAGGGCGATGGTGTCGAGCTCCGCCGCGTCATGGGCCTGGCCGTCGGTGATCACCACGGCGCCGGCGAAGCGGCGGCGCGGAATCTCCGCCGAGGCCGCCGCCAGGGCTTCGCCCAGTTGCGTTCCCGGCCGTGTCGGATCGTCGGAATCGCTGACCTCGACGATGCGCGTCTCCAAATCCTTGAAACGGTCGAGCGCCGCCGTCAGCGCCTCTTCCGTGCGCGACGTCTGGATCATCCGGTCGCCGGTCTTCTGGCTTGACGTGCGGTCGATGACGATGACCGCTTCGTCGGGCCTGAGGTCGCGGTTTTCCCGCACCATGCGCGGGTCGAGCAGGGCGACGGTCAGGAACGCAAAAAACGCCAGACGCAACAGACCCCCCGGCGCGCCCTTGACCAAGGCCAAGACGGCCAGGGCCCCGGCGATGCCGGCCAAACCGGCAATCAGCCAGATCGGCAACTGCGGCGCGAAGGTGACGGCATCCGCGATCATTGGCCGAGCCTCCTGAGAATTGCCGGAAGGTGTACCTGGTCGGCCTTGTAGTTCCCGGTCAGGACATACATCACCAGATTGATGCCGAACCGGAAGGCCAGTTCGCGTTGGCGCTCGCCGCCGGGAACCGTGGGGAACATGGGGCGCTGGGTGGTTTCGTCCAGCGCCCAGGCCGCGGCCCAATCGTTGCTGCCGGCGATCACCGGCGACACCCCGTCGTTGATCCGTTCGCCGGCGCGTTCGACCCAAAGAGCGCCGCCCGCGTAGCGCCCCGGGAAATCCTGTAACAGGTAGAACGCCCGGGTCAGAACGTGATTGGCCGGGGTTGCGACCAGTGGCGGAATGTCCAATCGGCGGGCCAGGTCGCGCAGACTGCCCAGGTCCGTCCCCTGGCCCTGGTCTCGGGTGTCGAACAGAACCGTGCCGCCGTTCTGCAAATAGGCGTTGATGTTGACCCGGGCCCGTTCGCCGATCGGCCGGGCGCCCGGCGTCACCGGCCAATAGAGCAGCGGGAAAAACGCCAGGTCGTGGGTTTCCGGATCGACGCCTTGCGGTTCGGACAGCTCCGCCGCCGTGCGCCGGCGCACGATCTTCGACAATCCGGTCAGTCCCAGACGGCTGATCCGGTCAACCTCCTCTTGGCCGGTGATGACGTAGGCCAGGCGGGTCTTGGTGCTGTTTTCCAGGGCGAAGACGTCGTTCGCGTCCTGGGCCAGGGCCGCTGTCGATAGAACGGCCGGGCCGAGCAGCAGCGTCCCGCCGACCGCCAACCCGGCGATGGCCGGCGCGGCCAAACGGGGCGCGCGCAGCAGGCCGCGCAGCCAAAGGCTGATGACGAAGTCCGCCAGCGCCAAAATGAAGGCAATCAGCAACAGGAACGGCTTTAGATCGATCACCGGATCGCCGCCATAGGCAATCCGCGTCGCCGCCACCGGCAAGTCCGCCAATCGCGTCGGCGCGCCGAGATCGCGGGACAGGTTCAGTACCCGCCGGCTGGCGCCGTTGCCGTAAAGTCCCGGCGGGTGGTCGGACGACACGGCGGTATCGGCGAAGCGGTCCCGGGCGATGGCCTGCGCCCAGGTCGGCGCGTCCTTCAATTGGCCGAATGCGTCCAGGGTTTCAAGCGGTTCCAACGGCGGACCTTGGCCGGTTTTGACGACGCCCTGGCTCAAGCCGATCAGGCGTTGCAGCATCTCGACCATCAGGCCCGACAGGGCCAGGTTCGACCATTGGGTATTGGCCGTCGTATGGACCAGGACGAGCCAGCCCTTGCCGCGACGTTCCGCGGTCACCAGGGGGGTGCCGTCGGCCAGGCGCGCCCAGGTCCGTTCCGCCAAGTGCTGGCCCAACCCGGCCTCGACCTGGCGGAACGAAGTCG
>JANQIJ010000174.1 GCA_028282185.1 Rhodospirillales bacterium | reverse complement strand
CCGAGGATCGTGCCCCAGCCCTGTTCCGGGCCGTGACCGCCGCCAGTGGTCTGGCAGGCGCCCAGCGTGGCCGCAGCCAGAACCAGGGCCAGGGGCGTTGCCGCCCGTTTCCAACGGCGCCCGGACGCCGTCGTTTTGTCCCGTGAAATCGATGCGCGATCCGTGCGATCCGTGCGATCCGTCGTCAAAGCCTGTGTCATCTTGTACTCCTCGCGATCCGCCGGCACGGCCGGCTTGACTGGGTCCCCGGCGGTAAAGCCCGACGGTTTGAAGTTTCACCGGCGCGGCCGGCTGGGGACATTCGGGTCCTCAAGCGCCTTCTCTTCATCATTAACGCATTTATATTTGAATGCAATATTGAAGTAAATAACTAAATTTAATTTTGCATCTAAAATCGTTTGGTCCTATAAGGCGGTCAGGTGATGGCCCTGACCGCTGTCTTGGGCGCCGGCGACGCGCCCCCGGACGATGCGGAACCGGCGCCGCCCATTGGGGTTTCGCGTCCCTGCCATGGGGTATGGCAGGACCGGGGCGATTTTTTTGAACACACTGGCGCCAACGGCGGCGAAACATCGTCCCCTGGGGCCGCACAGACCGGCAACGCGACGGGGAAGCGCATGACCTTGACCTATTCCAACGACCAACACCGGGCCTACATGGCCTTTACCGACCATATCGGCCAGGAATGGGTCGGCGTGTTCGACGGCGACACGGCGTTCTACAACGCCGCCTATTGGGATCTGTTGACCCGCATGTGGCGGGCCACGGAACCGGTGCGCAAGACCGACGCGCTGAAGTTCATGACGGCGATCAAGAGCGCCCATACGGCGGGCAAGTACCTGGACGTCGCGCTGGAGAAGGGTCTGATCATCGAACAGGACAATCCCCAGGACGCGCGCTCGAAGCTGCTCGTCCTGTCGGATGAGATGCGCGGCCGCATGGACCGGTTTTTCGACGGTGTCGTCGGCCGCATGCTGGAAACGGCGAAACAGGTCGAAGGCATGGATTGATCCATGGCGCTGTCGACAGGGATTTGTCCGAATGCGGACTATTTCTGATTTGACGCAAATGCGTCGTCGCAATCCGTCCCGGATTGCTCGGGATTTGCGTGTTTGTCGGTCCCCGCAAATGCGTCGTCGCAATCCGTCCCGGATTGCTCGGGATTTGCGATAGGCCATGGCGGATCGCGGCCGCCTGTTCCTGCTGATCGCCCTGTTCTATCTGGGCTGGGCCAAGTTCCTGGCGCCCGGCACGACGATCTACCTGATCGATTACGGCCAGCGGGTGCTGATCATCGGCCTTGGCTGGGCAGCCCTGGTCGCGGGCTGCCGGCCGCTGCTGAAACCGGTCGCGCCGGCCCTGCTGATCACTGCCTTTTTGGGGCCGGCCTTGATCATCTGGCTGGACGGGATGACCGATCCGCTCGCCTGGCGCCAGGCACTGGATACGGCGCTGTTCGACGACGACAGCTTCCCGCCCATCGACAACCCGACCTGGGAGATGTTCGATATCGCCGTCGGCCTGTTGCTGGTCGCGATTTCCGAGGAACTGGTGTTCCGCAAGATGTGGACCGACTGGGCCAAAAAGACCGGACAATCGGAGGCCGTCCTCTATCTCTGGTCGTCGCTGGTCTTCGGCCTGATCCATCTGCCCCAGGGCCTGGCCGATACGGCGGTCGCCTGCTTCTGGGGCCTGTTGCTGATCCGGCTGTATCGGCGGGGCGGCGACAACCTTCCGCTCGTTATCGCCGTGCATTACCTGGTCGATATCTGGTATTTCACCTGAAGCTCCCCAAGCCCATGACGACCTGGGGACCCCGCCCGCTTGCCGATCGGAACACCGCGCCATGCCCGCCTACAGCATTCTCGAGATCGTCCGTGACGGCTTCGCCGTGACCGTCCAACATCGCCGGCGGCTGGTCGGAATTTTCTGGCGGGCCTTCCTGATCTATCTGGTCTGCCGTTTCGTGTTGGCCTTTGTCGCGGAAAACATGGCGCTGCCCGACACCGCCGTCGATGTCGCCGATATCTTCATGATGGTGATTTTCGTGCCGGCCGCGCTGCGCTGGTCGGCCTTTCTTTTGGACCCCGCGGAAGCCAAGGCCGGGGCCAAGGCGGTGACGCCGCTGAACGTCCTGCACGGCTGGATCGGCATCGTTTTCCTGACCGCTTTCGCCACCGCCGCCGCCGCGGCCGCCCTCGTGATCCTGTCGGTTCCGCCGATCATGATATTCGCCGCCGAACCCGTTCGCCAACTCATGGGCGACAATTGGCAGCGGCTGGGCGACGTCGCGCTTCTGTTGTTCTTCGGCCTCAATATCCTGGGGGTCCTGTTCTGTTTCGTGATCGCGCCCCTGACCCTGGCGGTGCCCGCCGCCGTGAAAACCCCGAACATCCGCGACCGGCGGTTCTTCGTGACGCCGTTCCTGGCCGGTCCGCGGATCGGGGCCAGCCTGCTGCCCTTGATCGCCGCCCCCGCCGTGGCCCATTTGTTGTTCTACGGCGTGCTGCTGCTGCCGCATCTCATCGGCCTGCTCGATCACATGGACACCAAGCGACTGGCGGAAGACATCGGCACGCTCTTCGCCGCGCCCTGGCTGCCCGTCGTCGGCCTGTTCCTCGAACCCCTGATCGACGCCCTGACGGTGATCCTCGGCGTCGCCGGGGCGACCCTGATCTACGCGCAAATCCCGCCACCCGCCGGCGCCAACCCAGAACAAGACGACCCCGACGCCACCGCGCCGACGGAGCAGAGCACCTAACCGCACCCTCCCCGTTCCAGGTAGCTGTCCACGGCAAAGTCCGGCATATAGGTTTCGAACAGGCGACGGTTCGCATCGGCGAAATTGTCCAGCACCCGTTGCCGCTGATCATCGGAAAACAGGCCCAAGGGATCACCCGGCGCCTTGGCGTACATTTCCGCCAGGATGTTTGCGACCCGGGCGGCGGCCTCCCCATCGATGGTCGCGTTGATCCGGCGCTGCGCCGGCAGCAGACCCAGCGGCAGGCTGGGGTTGACCACCGGAACCTGCGACGGATCGAAGGACATGGGCGGAAAACCCAACCAATCGGCCATCGCCTGCAACAGGTTGTCCGGCCCGCCCGGGTTGGCGGCGTACAATGCCCGTTCATAGGGAACGACCGTCAGCTTGTCGCGGCCAAAGGCGTCGGCATAGGTATCGGCGATGCGGTCCCATGCATAATTGGCATGGGGCAGGGCATTGAACCAGGGGGCGAACTCCTCCGTCGTGCCACGTTTGACCACCTGGTTGTAACTCGATTCGATGAATGTATCCTGGCGCCGGACGACCAGGAACAGGCGCAAGTCGAAACCCTCGGTCAGGCGTTTCAGGAATTCGGCGCTCTCGGTGCAAACGTTTGCCTCACCAGCGCCGTGACGAATGCCAAGCGCGCATTCCTCGGTCATGAAAATGCCGGTGGCCGGGCCGTCAAGATGCGGTTCGACGTATTGCCGTCGCAATAGCCCGTGCCGCGCCTCGTCCCAATGCTCGGCCGGCCGCAAGGCCCGATAGGTGGTCGAGATCGTCGAATCGACGGCGATGCCCTGGGCCGCGAACTGAGCACGGACCCCGTCGACGGCATAAAAAAAATGCTCGATCAGGCTGGAGGCACATTTCTCGGCGCCGATATGCAGGTAGAAGGGTTTCATGGCGGCGGCTCCTGCCGGGGCCGGTCGGACCCCTATCCCTTGTCGCTCAGCCGGTGGCGACAGACAACCGCAAAGTCTTGGGGCGGGCATCTCCGGTGCTCGGGTGCTAACCCAGAAAATCGCGGATCAGGGCAATCAGAGGCGCGTCCGCGGGCGGCATCTCAAGGTCGCGCAGTTTCGCCGGATGGACCCATTTGAGGGCCTGGCCGTCGAGGCCCCGGGGCTCTCCCTGCCATTGCCGGGCGACGTAGACCGGCATCAGCAGGTGAAAGTCGTCATAGAGATGGCTGGCGAAGGTCAGCGGCGCCAGGCAGCTTTCCGTCATGTCGATGTCAAGCTCTTCCTTGAGCTCTCGGATCAGGCCGGTTTCCGGCAACTCCCCGGGTTCCAGCTTGCCGCCCGGAAACTCCCACAGACCCGCCATGGCCTTGCCTTCCGGCCGCTGCGCGACCAGCACCCTGCCATCGAGATCGACCAGCACGCAGGCGACGACGATGACGGTTTTGACGTCGCCTTGGGCGCGGCGGAATTCCGCGTCCCAGCAGCCGCCTTCTGGCAGGTCCGGGATCATCACCGATCCCTCCAAGCGAAACGCCCGAGGGAAACAGCGAACAACCCAAGGGCCCCTTGGGGGGTTTCGGGGGACACCCCCGACCCCGGAGAAGCCCCGCGGAGCGTGAGCGGAGCGAAAGCCAGGGCCACGGACGTGCCACGGGGCCATGGCGTGGCCCCGTTCTTTCTGTCATCCGGGGGACACCCCCGTGGTTCCCCGAACCGGCTATCGAGGGAACTCATACTAAGACCGATAATCGGCATTGATCGAGATGTAGCCGTGGGTCAGATCACAGGTCCAGACCGTGGCCCGGCCATTGCCGACGCCGACATCGACGGCGATATCGATTTCCTGGCCCCTCATATGGGCGGCCACCGGGGCCTCGTCATAGCCATCCACGGCCAGGCCGTTCTTGGCGATGGTCACGCCGCCCATGGTGATGTTCAGGCGGTCGCGGTCGGCGCGCTCGCCGGCCTTGCCGACGGCCATGACGACACGGCCCCAATTGGCGTCCTCGCCGGCGATGGCGGTCTTGACCAGGGGCGAATTGGCGATCGACAGGGCGATGGTCTTGGCCGCCGCGTCCGTCGCGGCACCGGTCACCGTGATCTCAATGAACTTGCTCGCCCCTTCGCCGTCGCGCACGACCTGCTGCGCCAGATCCAAGGTCACGGCCTCAAGCTTGGCCCGAAAATCGGCCAAGGCCGGATCATCGGGACCGCTGAACCCTTGTTCGTTCCCCGCCGCGCCGGTGGCGAACAGCATCAGCGTGTCGCTGGTCGAGGTATCACTGTCCACGGTGATCGCGTTGAACGACCGGTCGCAGGCATCGGCCAACAGGTCCTGCAGCACCGCCGCCGGGATCGCCGCGTCGGTAAAGACATAGGCCAGCATGGTCGCCATGTCCGGCGCGATCATGCCGGAACCCTTGGCGATGCCGGCGATCTTCACTGTCCGTCCGTTGACCGCCGCCTCGGCCGCGGCGCCCTTGGGAAAGGTGTCGGTCGTCATGATCGCTTGGGCCGCGGCGTGCCAGCCGCCGGCCGCCAGGTCACCTGCCATGGCGGCCAGCTCATCGGTGATCGCCCGGAAATTGAGCGCCTCCCCGATCACACCGGTTGAGGCGGCGAAAACCCGGGACGGACGGCAGGCAAGCCGGTCGGCGACGGCTTCGACCACCTGCTCGACGGCCTCTTCCCCCAGCCGTCCGGTGAAGGCATTGGCGTTGCCGGAATTGACGATCAGGCCATTGGCGACGCCGCCGGTGAGACATTTGCGGCACCAATCGACCGGCGCCGAGGCCGTCAGCGATTTGGTGAACACCCCGGCCGCCTGGGTCTCCGGGGCAAAGGCGGCCAACAGGACATCCGTCCTGCCCTTGTATTTGACGCCGCAGGCGCGGGTCGCAACACGCACGCCGGCGATCGCCGGCAGGTCGGGGAACGCACCGGGGGCCAGGGGCGAAACAGGCAGATCGGACATCACGGCCACCGGCCAAGGCCGGCCTTCTGGAAAGTCGATGGGGTTGCCGACGGTCAGCCGACGGCACCCCTTACTTAGCCAGGCTGCCGTCGAAATTAAAGCGTTCGATTTTCGCCCCTTCGCGAAGCCCCTGGGCATAGGCGGCGCCGGCTTCCTGGGCCAGGCTCTGGCGGATTTGCGGCGCCATTTCCTCAAGGCTGGGCGGCGTCTGGCTGCGTTTGTCCTCGACCTTGATCACATGCCAGCCGAATTGGGTTTGCACCGGCGCCTTGGTTACCGCGCCCTTGTCCAGGGCGAAGGCGGCCTTTTCAAAGGCCGGCACCATCTGCCCCTTGCCGAAGAAGCCAAGGTCGCCGCCATTTGCGCCGGACGGACCGGTCGAACGCTTCTTCGCCAGATCAGCGAAATCGGCGCCACCGTCCAATTTCTTGATCACCGCCTTGGCTTCATCCTCGGTCTTGACCAGGATGTGACGGGCATGAACCTGGGACTGGTCGCCCATCTCACCGACGACCTGGGCGTAGCGCGCCTTGACCGTGTCCTCGCTGACCGCCTTTTCGACATTCTGCTGGATGATCATCGAGCCCAGCAGCCGTTCGGTGAAGGACGCAATCTCGCGTTTGAAGTCCTCGGTTTCGTGGAGATTCTGCTTGCGCGCCTCGGCGGCGGCCAATTTGGTATCGATGATGCTGTTGACCAGGGCGGGGAACAACTGTTCCAGGGGCACCTGCTGGTACTGCGGCGGGAGGTTGCCATAGGCCGCGACCAGGTCCGAACGCATGATTTTCTCGCCATTGATGACGGCGACCACCGGGTCGTCCTGGGCCAGGGCCGGCACGCCGGAAACGGCCGAAATCCCCGCCAGGAAAGCGCCGAGGGCCAGGGCGCGCGCGCCACGCCGCAAATTGACAACAAACGTCATGATACATCCTTTTCAAAACTGCTTGCATCCGGGACCACAGGCGGCACCTGACCCGGCCAGAGGGGGCTCAGCCTAACGAAGGGTTTTCCGGAAAGACAGTCATTTGACGGTCATTTGAATATGAACGTCGATCCTTGGCAAGATTAGGGCCGAGGCGATGCGCGCCGCCGCATTGACAGGACCCCCGGCCCCCTCTATCTCTTGCCCGAGCTTTCGCCCTGGGCATCTTCCCGGTTTCCAGGGTCACCCGGCCGGATCGCCTCCAAGTCGCAACACCCATCCCATCCGACCAAGGATACCAGGAACACCCGACTAATGTTCAGCGCCATCGCCAAGAGCCTGTTCGGTTCCGCCAACGAGCGCTATTTGAGCGGCCTGCGAAAACAGGTCGATGCCATCAATGCGCTCGAGCCCGACCTTGAAGGGCTCTCCGAAGAGGACCTTCGGGCCCGCAGCGAAGCCTTCCGCGACCGTCTCGCCGCCGGCGAAACCCCGGACGATATCCTGGTCGAGGTCTTTGCCACGGTTCGCGAGGCGGCCAAGCGGACCTTGGGCCAGCGTCATTTCGACGTGCAATTGCTGGGCGGCATGGTCCTGCACCGGGGTCAGATTTCCGAAATGAAAACCGGTGAAGGCAAGACACTGGTCGCAACCCTTCCGGTCTATCTGAACGCGCTTTCCGGCGACGGCGCCCATGTGGTCACGGTCAATGACTACCTGGCGGAACGCGACGCCAATTGGATGGCGCCGATCTACAACCTGTTGGGCCTCAGCGTCGGTGTGATCAAACACGGTCTGGCCGACGACGAACGTCGCGCCGCCTATGCGGCGGATATCACTTACGGCACCAACAACGAGTTCGGCTTCGACTACCTGCGCGACAATATGAAGTTCACGCTGGAAGAGATGGTTCAGCGGCCGTTCAACTACGCCATCGTCGACGAAGTCGACAGCATCCTGATCGACGAAGCCCGCACGCCGTTGATCATTTCCGGCGCGACAGAGGACAATTCAGACCTTTACGTCTCCGTCGACAAGTTGCTGAAGAACGTCACCCCCGACGACTACGAAAAGGACGAAAAGGCCCGCGCCGTGACCTTTACCGAGGCCGGCATGGAAAAGATGGAAGAGATGATGCGCGAGAAGGGCCTGATGGAAGGCGGCTCGCTCTACGACATCAACAACATCGCGCTCGTCCATCACGCGAATTCGGCGCTCCGCGCCCATGTCCTGTTCCAGCGGGACACGGACTACATCGTCAAGAACAACAAGGTCGTGATCATCGACGAGTTCACCGGCCGGATGATGGAAGGCCGACGCTATTCCGAGGGCCTGCATCAGGCCCTGGAAGCCAAGGAAGGCGTCGAGATTCAGAACGAGAACCAGACCCTGGCCTCGATTACCTTCCAAAACTATTTCCGGCTCTATCCCAAGCTGGCCGGGATGACCGGCACGGCGATGACCGAAGCCGGCGAGTTTCAGCAGATTTACGGCCTTGAGGTGATCGAGGTGCCGACCAACGTGCCCTGTGTGCGCGAAGACAACGACGATGTCGTGTTCCGCACCGGAACCGAGAAATACGACGCCATCGTCGACCTGATCCAGGACTGCCACAAGAAACAACAGCCGGTTCTGGTCGGCACGGTTTCGATCGAAAAATCCGAAGACCTGGCGGCGCATCTGAAGAAGCGAAAGATCAAGCACAACGTGCTGAACGCCCGGTTCCACGACCAGGAAGCCATGATCATCGCCCAGGCCGGCCGCCCCGGCGGCGTGACCATCGCCACCAACATGGCCGGCCGCGGCACGGACATCCAGCTGGGCGGCAACCTGGACATGCGCGCGGCCCAGGAAATCGACGCCGAGCCGGGCACGCCGGAATATCAGCAGAAGTATGCCGAGATCGCCGACGAGGTTGAAAAGGAACGCGAAATCGTCAAGCAAGCCGGGGGGCTTTACGTGATCGGCACGGAACGCCACGAAAGCCGGCGCATCGACAACCAGTTGCGCGGCCGGTCGGGGCGCCAGGGCGACCCGGGGGCATCGCTGTTCTTCCTGTCGCTGGAAGACGACCTGATGCGCATCTTCGGGTCGGAGCGGATCGACGGCATGCTGCAGAAGCTGGGCCTTGAAGACGGCGAGGCGATCATCCATCCCTGGGTCAACAAGGCGCTTGAGAAGGCCCAGCAAAAGGTCGAGGAGCGCAACTTCGAAATACGCAAGAACCTGTTGAAGTTCGACGACGTGATGAACGACCAGCGCAAGGTCGTCTATGAACAGCGCAAGGACCTGATGGCGGCGGAAGACGTTTCCGAAGACGTCACCGACATGCGGCACCAGGTAATCGACGACCTGGTCGCCCTGACCATGCCGGAAAAGGCCTATGCCGAACAGTGGGAAATGGACACCCTTCACGAAGAAGTGCTGCGGGTCTTCGGGCTCGACCTGCCGGTCCAGGATTGGGCCAAGGAAGAAGGCATCGCCGACGCGGAAGTCCGGGAAAGGCTGCTCAAGGCCATCGACGAACAGATCGCGGCAAAGGCCGCCAACGCCGGTCCGGAAATTTTCCGATCGGTCGAGAAGGCGGTGCTGCTGCAGCTCCTCGACCAGCTGTGGAAGGACCACCTGCTGACCCTCGACCACCTGCGCCATGGTATCGGCCTGCGTGCCTACGGCCAGCGCGACCCCTTGAACGAATACAAGGGCGAGGCCTTCGAACTGTTCGGGGAGATGCTGGTCAATCTGCGCGAGCGGACCTCGATGATGCTGTCCCATGTGGAACTGAGCATGGATTTCTCGGAAGAGGAATACCTGGCCGCCCAGGCCAGCCCCGGTGGCGCGGAACTGCATGCCGAGCCGGCCTACTACGGCGACGAGGAACCGGCCGGCGACCGCCAGGCGACGATGACGGTTGTCAGCCGCGAAGCCGCGGACGAGGTCGATCCCAACGACCCCAGCACCTGGGGCCGGGTGCCGCGCAACGCGCCCTGCCCTTGTGGCTCCGGCAAGAAATACAAGCACTGCCACGGCAAGGTGGCATGACTCTTCTCCAGCTTGAGCTGTTTTGAGCCCGATGCCTTGAACCCTTGGCGCTTTGCGAGCCAATGGCCACCTTCTCGGCTACATTCACCATTGCCTGATAGGTAGAACATGCCCTAATCCAAATACACGGAAAATGATCCGTGTTGCGGGTGGTCCATGTCCCTATCCTTTGGTGAACTTAACGCATTCGAAGCGGACGTTAAGAAACTCGCCGACGACGACCTCAGCGGTGTCTTGAAGACCTATGACAAAATGCAACTGGAGTTGGAGACGATCATCGAGTTTTCCCCATCGGATTTCGTTCGACGGGCCGTTGAGCGACGCACGCTCGCCGGGAACTACCAACCCTCCGTCGGCGATGAGAACGTTTTGTACTTGTCTGACGTCTTGGATTGGATCGCCGACATCATCCATTTGCCGGAGGGAAGCGCCGTTTATCGTATCGGACCGCCCGCCTGGCGGTATGCGCCCCTCGTGATCTACGATTCCGGAGGCAGTGAATTGGTTCTGTGCCGGCTCTGCCGCCCGAAAGACGCGGCGGCAACAGGTGCATCTCTGGCCTCAACTTACGGAAAACCTTGACCAAAGGATTGATTTTTATTATGTTTTTTAATGTCCGTTTTAACGGACATTTGCAAGACGGCGATTGCATGGTTGAAGAAACAAAAATGAACGGTCTAAGCAAACGTGGAACGGGGCTTCGAGACCTGAAAACACGCCTTGATGCCCGGCGGGCCGAGCTCGCGCCGAAAGAACACGCCAGATCGATCTCGAATATCGCCGACTACCGGGCACGTATTGCCGGTGCGACGTGGCTTTATGGCGTCCGGGCCCGTCATGAACTCACCCAGCAAGCCTTGGCTAAAATCGCCGGGATCAAACGACAGACGATTTTGGAAATCGAAAAACGCCAGAAGGCGGCAAACCTGCGGACCCTGTTCAAAATCGCCGAAGCCGTCGGTGAGCCGCTTGAACTGTCGAGCGTTTCGGCCCCGCCCTCCAAGGTTCTGACGACTGCGGAAATCGACCGGATGTTAGGCGCGGAGGGCGGCGACGCCCCACCCGCAGACCATGATGACCATGCCATTGCGGCGGAAGTCGCTCCCGATTTTGGGGCGGAAGGATCGAACGTGTTTGATTTCGACGCCGACAGCGCGGATGACCGCCTTTATGGCGGCGCGGGGGATGACACCTCCCTCTTTGAAGGAAAAGGAGACGACTTCTTCGAAGGCGGCAGCGAAAGCGACATGGTCATGGTTGGCGGTCACGTATGGCCGGCTGCTTCCGATAAGGAAGGATTCTGCGCGCCTGAACAAGCCGAAGCCGAACTAGACGACACGGAGCGAGCAATGCTGTTGGAAGCGGAGACAGCGGCCCAGGCCCAGACAGGCGAAGAACCGTCCGAAACGTCCTGACACATGCCATGACTCCGGGAGACCACATCGTCCTGTCCAAAGTAATCAACCTCGCCGGCTGGTTCTTCGTCACGGTCCCCGGCATTCTGGTGCTGTTGGACCAGTATGGCGCCTATCGCAGAAAGAAGCAGGCCCAGGCGGACCAGGTGAAAGATCACCGGAAACGGGGCAACCCTGAGGCCGCCCAGGCCCTCGCCGCTTCACGCTTGAAATTCGCTGAAAATCTCTCGGACATCGTCGGCCGCTTCCGTCCGGGGCACTTCATCTCCATTATTCTTGGCACGATCCTGGCATTGTCGGCCGCCCTTTACGATTTGATTCTGACCTGGAATACGCCACCACCATCAACCTGAACCGGCAAACCGCACCACCACAAACCCCAACATCCCCAAGTTGATCGCGAAACCCACCGCCATGCCGGGTGCCCTGGCCACCGCGGATCGGCGGTAGCCGGCCCAGAACACCACACGGGCGACGGTGAAGGTTACCGGCAGGGCGGTCAGAAGCGCGCTTTCATCGGGCCCGACGACCATGGCCGTGGCGATCAGGAGCGGCAGGAAAATGAGGGTCTGTTCCACCGTGTTGCCGAGCACCCGTTGGTCCACGGCCCGCCAGCGGGGCGGTTGATCGGCGAGCGGGTCGAAGGCGCCGGTCATGAACCGGCCCAAGGACACCGCCAGCACGGTCGCCAAGAGGAACGCGACGGGCAAGAGGGACAGCTTGAGCGCCAATTGAACGCGCTCGCCCGGATCCGGAATCGGCCCCGGCCAGCCGTCGAGCAGGTAAAGCATCACCGCAAACAGCGCCGCGTGGGCGGCGACGCCGAAGGTGCCGAACAGGATTGATTTTTTCTGATCGGGAGTCACGGATCAGTCCTCAGGCGAGGCCGTTCGCCCCCATCTTCAGGAACTTCTCGCGCCGCGCGGCCTTCAGGTCGTCACCGGTGAGCGCCGCCAATTGGCCAAGCTGGCGGTCGATCTCGCCACCGACGCGGTCGATCGCACCCGCCGGTTCGCGATGCGCGCCGCCCAAGGGTTCTTCGACGATGGCGTCGATCACGCCAAGCTCGCGCAGGTCCCGCGCCGTCAGCTTCAAAGCGCCGGCCGCTTCTTCGGCCAGTTCGCCGTCGCGCCACAGGATCGAGGCACAGCCCTCCGGCGAAATCACTGAATAGACGGCGTGTTCCATCATCACCACCACATTGGCCGCGGCCAAGGCGATGGCCCCGCCGGACCCGCCCTCGCCGATCACCACGGAAACGAAGGGCACGCGGATGCCGAAACAGATTTCGATGGAGCGCGCGATGGCCTCCGCCTGGCCGCGGGCTTCCGCCTCGACCCCCGGATAAGCGCCCGGCGTGTCCACCAGGGTGATTACCGGCAGGTTGAACCTGTCCGCCATCCTCATCAGGCGTTGCGCCTTGCGATAGCCCTCGGGCTTGGCCATTCCGAAGTTGTGGCGGACGCGGGCTTCCGTATCGGCGCCCTTTTCATTGCCGATAACCACCACCGACTGGCCCCGGAAACGGCCCAGCCCGCCGACCACCGCCGGGTCCTCGGCGAACTGGCGGTCACCGGCGAGCGGCGTGAAATCGTCGATCAGGGCATTGATATACTCCAGCGCATGGGGCCGGTCGTGATGGCGGGCGACCTGGGTCTTCTGCCAAGGGGTGAGCTTTTCATAGGTCGAGACCAAGAGCTTTTCCACCTTGGCCTGCAGCTTGCCGACCTCGTCCGCGATGTTCATTTCGCCGTCGGACGACAGGTGACGCAGTTCCTCGATCTTGCCTTCCAGTTCGGCGATCGGTTTTTCGAAATCCAGGTAGTTGTGCATGGCCGTTATCTAGCACATACGGGGGGCAAAACGTATGGGAAAAGCCGCCTTAAGCGCGCAGGCGGTCCCGGGCGGCCCGCGGGGCGGAACGAGGGAAAAATAAAAAAT
>JANQIJ010000149.1 GCA_028282185.1 Rhodospirillales bacterium | reverse complement strand
GCGTATTCGCGAACTGGGGGGTGAGACCATCATGATCGAAGCGGGCGCGAGGGTTGCGGCAAGCGCGCTCAAGCATGATCTGGTGGATCGGATCGAGTGGTTTCGTGCTCCTGTGGTTCTGGGAGGGGACGGACTGCCGGTGTTTGCAGCGCTTGGCCTTGAGCGGCTCGATGAAGCGCCCATCTTCGAGCGTGTCAGCGTGGCAGAATGCGGCGCGGATTTGCACGAGAGCTATCAAAGGGCGCGCTGATGTTTACCGGAATTGTCGATGCCAAGGGAATTGTTCGCGAGGTCAGCGGGACCTCGGACCGGCGTTTTGTCATCGAGTGCGATTATGAGCCCAGCGGCATCGCGCTTGGGGCGTCACTCGCCCATGCGGGCGCCTGCCTGACAGTGGTAGACGTAAAGCCCGCGCCGATCGGCTCGCCGTTGCCGTTGATCGAAATTCTGGCCGCCATGCCCGCCTCTTCGAGCCGGCCGAGAATCTTCTGATAGGTGGCGAGCGGCATGTTCATGGGGTCTTTGATCTTGGACGTTGGGCAGTAAACACAAGCCAGATTGCAGTTGCTCGTTGCCTCGACGATCAGTTTCGTCGGCAAGGGGGCGACCGCCTGGTCCTCGGGCGTTCCGCCGGTCAAGGCTCGCAGGGCCTCGGCCCGTTCAATCGTCTGCTGGATCAGCGCCTTCATATTAAGTCTACTCCTTGGAGCGCGGTCTGTTGGAACGTTTCACCTTCACCGGCCTGCCGACTTTCGGCCGATGACAATCCACTCGCGCACTTCGACGCTGCGGTTACGATCGCTGCGGATGACAAAGTCGACCGACCGTTCCGCGAAATCACCATAGAGCACAGGAATTTCCTCCTCCGCCGTCAGGCGGATGATCCCATACCCCATATTGAATGGACCGTCCGGCATTTCAAGGTAAGTGTTGTTTTCGCCATCCAGGCGCCGACCCGTGGCCTCGCCCGAGGTGCCGGTCATGAACGCCTTGGAAAACAGCAAGCCGCCGGGTTTCAGGACGCGATGGGCCTCACTAAGTATTCGGCGCGAATCGGCAAAGGTGTTGGCGTAGGCGCATTCCACGTCGATGACGCAATCGAAAGCAGCCTCCGCATAAGGCAAGGCCATGGCGTCGCCTTGATCCAACTGCGCCGACAGGCGAAGGTCCTTGAGCCGCGCCGCCGCCTGTTCCAGGGCAATCTTGCTGCCGTCCAGGCCGGTGGCCGAAAATCCCTCTTGGGCGAGAAACACCAAGTTGGCGCCGGGGCCGCAGCCGATCTCCAAGAAGCGAACGGCACTGCGGTCTTCGGCGGCGAAGAAGTTGCGGCCGACGAAGCGCACCAGTTCCTCCGGCGGATAGGCGCCCCATTGTTTGGTGCGGAACACATCGTCCCACCCAGGATTCCACATGATCAGACGTACCGATATTTGAGAAAGTGGCTGCCGAACTTTTCGCTGAGGCCTGGATTGGCTTTCGCCCATCCATGGCACAAGGCCTCATAGGCAGGGCGATCGGCGACGAACTTGGCAAACCGGAAGGTCGCCCGCTCCGGCGAATAGCCGGCCTTGAATTTAAACAGGCTATCCGACGGATCCGATGTCCGTCCGCCACCGAAATGCAGCGTCTCCCATGGCCCGTCCAATAGGTCCATGGCGGCCGCGTGACGCAGCATGTTGTTGGGCGCCAGGTTTGCATGGGCCCGCAGGCTGGATGAAAGGTGATAATGGGCCAGGCGCCGGGAAAGCAGAACCAGCGCGCCGCCGACGACCTGGCCCGCGTGGCGGGCCAGGTAAACGCGGTGGGCGTTGTCGCCTAACGCGCCGATCGCCTGGAAGTAAGTGCTGTTGAATAAATACTCGTCACGCGCACCCAGTTCCGCCATATGGGCCTGGTAGGTTTCTCCGAATGTCGAGAGGGCCCGATCGCCGATTTCCGCGGTCACGGTGACCCCCGCCCTTTGTGCCTTGCGGATCTTGCCGCGGGTTGACGAGGTATAGTCGTCCCAAACCCGCGCTTTGTCCTTGTTCAGGCTCAGCACGACCGTCTGACGGTCGGTCACGACGTCAACGGCACCGGCGGCACAGAACCGGTGATTGTCGAGAAGCGGGTGCAGGCGGATAAAGCCGCAGACGATGTTCTGGGCGCGGCAGGCCTCACCGATCTCGGCCCAGGCGTCGTCGAGAAAAACCGCGTTGTCGCTGGTCGCTAGCGGACCGCCGTAGCCATAGGGCGTCTCGAAATCGAACAACGGCCCATCGACCGCCTTGCTGTTCACGGGCCCGATCAGCCAAGGCAGGAAAAGGGTCTCGCCGTCGGCCTCGTAGACCAGAGCTTCAGGTTGTCGATCGGGTTCGGCATAGAGCGCGGCATAGGCGTGCCGGAAGTAGATGTCGTCAAGGCCGAGGCGTTCGAAGCCTTTCGACAGACGATCCCATTCCGTCGGATCGGTGACCCGGCGCAGGGCTATGACAGGTCATCCCAGGTCAATGGCTCGTCCGTTTCCAGGGCCCGCGTGATGACGGCGCCGACACAGGCGTCAAGGTCCCTGGGCTCTATTCCGCCCGCGGGCCGCTTGCAGGTCAGCATGTCGGCGCTGAGGCGGGTCCCCGCGGGGATGGGGCACGCGGCGACGACGCCACGGCGGATGTTCGGGGCATTGTCCCGCTCGCTCGGCGTCGGGGCCTTCACGCCGTCGCCCAACATGACGGCGACACGGCGCAGCGAAATGATCAGATCCGCCAGTTCCCCCGCCGTCATCGAGGCCTGATGGTCGGGCCCGGGCAGATTGCGGTCCAGCGTGAAGTGTTTCTCGATGACGGACGCGCCCATGGCCGCCGCGGCGACGGCTGCCTCCGATCCCAGCGAATGGTCGGACAGTCCGACGGGCAGGCCGAATTCACCGGCCATGGTCGACATGGCGCGGAGGTTCATTTCGTTGTCCGGGGCGGGATACTCGGACGTGCATTGCAGAAGGGTGATGTCGTCGGCCCCGCCTTTTTTGAGGGCCGAAAGCGCCGCCGCGACTTCCTCGAGGTTCGACAGGCCGGTCGACAGGATGACCGGCAGGCCTTGGGCGCCGATTTTCTCGAGGAACTGGACGTGGGTGACCTCGGTGGAACCCACCTTGATCGCCGGCATGCCCAGCCGGTTGACCAAGAAGTCCAGACTTTGAAACCCGTCCGGCGTCGAAAGAAAGACAAGTCCCAGCTGTTCCGCCCGTTCCTTGAGGGCGAAATGATCGTCATGGGTGAGTGCCAGGCGGTTGGAAATGTCGTACCGGCTTTCCCCTTCGTCGGTGCGGGAGGCTAGGTAGTCGACCTTCCCGGCGAACCGGCCGGTGATCTCGCCGGGCAGCCAAGTTTGGAACTTGACCGCGTCGGCCCCGGCTTCGGCCGCTGCCTCGACCAGGCGCATGGCCGCGGCCGTGTCGCCGTCGTGGTTGACGCCGGCTTCGGCGATGACCATGGGCAGGCCATGGGGCGCCAACCGGGCGATGGCCTCGCTGGCTGTCACCGCGCGAGTCCGGGCGCGTCGAAGGCGACGTCGTGAAACCGTTTCACGGCAAGGCCGTCGAGGGGGTGTTGGCGGAGGATGCGGAGGATGCGTTCCGCCGCGCGGCCGTCGCCGAAAGGATTGACCAGGCCTTCGAGGGAGCGGCGGAACTCATTGGACAGGATACGCTCGACGGCGCGGCCGATGGCGCCGCGTTCGGGCGGACAATCGACGACGCTCTCGGGGCGAATTCGGCCTTGTTGGCGGCTGCCGATATTGACCGTGCCGATCTGGAAGCTGGGCGCCTCGATGAGGCCGCTCGACGAATTGCCGACGACCCCGTCGACCAAAGACAGTGCCGCAAGGTAGAGACGCCGGCCGAGCGACTCGTGGGCGCTGGTCCGTGCGGCGTTATCAGCGACGAAGGTCTCGATTTGCCGACGCAGGGCCCGGTTGCCCGGATCGGCGTTGGGCATGGTGAAGACGACCCGCAGGTCCGGCCGCGCCGCAAGCGCCGCGAGGAGCTCCGCCATCTGGCGGTCGGCCGGCATCGGGTCCAGGGTGGCCGGGTGAAAAGTCACCAACAGGGACGGTCGGTCAAGCGGGATGCCGGTCTCCTTCTCGAAGGTCCGGCGGTCCGGGCGCGTGCCGGCGACGATCTCGTCGAGCCCCAGGGAGCCGACGACGTAGACGCGGGCCGGGGCCTCGCCCAGCTGCACCAGCCGATTGCCGTAGACTTCTGTCGAAGTGAAATGCAGATGTGACATTTTGCTGAGCGCGTGGCGGATGGCGTCGTCCATGGTGCCTTCGGACAGCTGACCGCCGGCGATATGGGCGAGCGGAATCCCCGCGGGCAGTGCTGCCAGGGCCGGGCATAAAGTTTCGAAACGGTCGCCGAAGATGACGATCAGGTCTGGGCGCAAGCGGTCAATGGCTTCGGCGAAGCCCGAGACGCCACGCGCGATCGCGTCGGCCACCTGGACCGGGTGGTCGCCGACCTGCGCCAAATCGATGCGCGCGGCGATGTCCAGGCCGTCGGCCTCGGTCTCACTGACGGTCATGCCCTGGGCTTCGGAAGTCGGGTCGT